>JAPXRK010000307.1:0-2828 GCA_033813575.1 Synergistales bacterium | reverse complement strand
CCCTGAACCGGACCCTGGAGGAGATGGTCCGGGAGCGGACCCGGGAACTGGAGAAGATCAACGAACGGCTCCTGGCGGAGATCGCCGAGCGGAAGCGGAAGGAAGAGGCCCTGCTCGAAAGCGAGGAGCTTTCCGCGAGCCTGCTCAACCACTCCCCGAACCCCATACTGGTGGTCAACCCGGACACGTCGGTGAAGTACATCAACTTCTCTCTCGAACAGATCACGGGGTATTCCCTGGTTGAGGTCATCAACCGCAAGGCCCCCTATCCGTGGTGGAGCGAGGACGATCTCCATTTCATGTCGGAGTACTACAAACAGGTCACCGCCAGCGGCACCTCCAAACGAGAGCATCTCTTCAGGAAAAAGAACGGCGATCCTCTCTGGGTCGAAGTGAGCATGACCACCATCCTCGGAGAGAACGGCCCCAAGTACTCCATCGCAAACTGGGTGGACATCACCGAGCGGAAAATGGCCGAGTCGGCCAGGGAACACGCCGAACAGCTCCTCACGGAGACGAACGTCAAGCTCAGGGATACCGTGGACGGCATCGTGGTCTCCATGGCCAAGGTCGTCGAGACCAGGGACCCCTACACCGCCGGCCACCAGGAGCGGGTCGCCCGGCTCGCCATAGCCATCGCCCGGGAAATGGAGCTGCCGGAGGAGCAGGTCAGGGGGGTGGGCGTGGCGGCGGTACTCCATGACCTCGGAAAAATCGACGTCCCGGCGGAGATACTGAGCAAACCCTCCCGGCTGAAGGACAAGGAGTACAGCCTCATCCAGGACCATTGCAACGCAGGGTATCAAATCCTGAAGAACGTGGACTTCCCCTGGCCCGTTGCCCAGGCTGTCCTCCAGCATCATGAGCGGATGGACGGCTCAGGGTATCCCTCCGGAATCTCCGGGGACGACATCCTCCTGGAATCAAGAATTCTCGCCGTGGCCGACGTGGTGGAGGCCATGTCATCCCACCGCCCCTACAGGCCGAGCCTCGGCCTTGAGCAGGGGCTGGGGGAAATCACCAGGTTCCGCGGGAAGGGATTCGACGAGACTGTTGTGGATGCCTGTCTCGCCATCTTTGCCAGGGGAGAGTCCCCCTGGGAGTGAGAATAACGCACTGTAGAACGGCCGGAGGCTGAAGCCTCCGGTCTTCGTGCGTCTTCAGGCCAGCCCGTTTTCAGAAGAATCGCCGCCCCACTTTTTTCCCTTTCATGCCATACATCACGTCGTCCGCCCGGGTGATAAGGTCCCTCGCCGTGGCGCCGTCGTCGGGGAAGAGGGCGACGCCCATGCTGGCCCGGACAGCCAGGAGCCTCCCCCCGGCGGAAAAGGGTTCCGAAAAGGCGTTTTTCAGCCTCTCGAGGAAAGCCTCCACTTCGTCACGGGAGGCAAAACCGTCGAGCACCAGCACGAACTCATCCCCTCCGAGACGGGCGATGGTATCCTGCTCCCGGAAGGTTTCCGTCAGCCGGCGGGCCACGGAGACGAGAAGGAGATCCCCCGTTTCATGGCCGTAGGTGTCGTTCACTTCCTTGAATTCGTCCAGGTCGATGAACACCACCGCCGCATAGGACTCTTCCCTCTTTGCCCTGGCAAGGACCATCTCGAGTCGGTCCAGGAGCAGATACCGGTTCGGCAGCCCCGTGAGGGAGTCGTGGTAGGCCATCTGGCTCAGCCGTTGCTGCTCCGTCTTGATATCCCCGATGTGGGTCAGCACACCGGCGTAATGGGTCGTCCTTCCTTCCGAGTCCTTCACCGCCGTCACCGTCAGCCACACGGGGTAGGCCTCGCCGTCCTTCCGGCGGTTCCACACCTCGCCCTGCCAGGCTCCGTTGCGGCGAAGGGAATCCCAGAACCGCCCGGAGGACTCGGAGTGGACCTTCTGGGCGGAGAACATGCCCGGTCTCCTGCCCCGGATCTCTTCGAGAGAATAGCCCGTGAGGTCCTCGAGAGCGGGGTTCCCGTCCTCGATGAACCCGTCGGCGTCGGTCACCACGATGCCCTCGGTGGTGGTGCGGAAGAACTGGTCCGCGAGCTGGAGCCTGTCGATCATGGCCTTCCGTTCGGTAATGTCCTGGAGCGCGACGATGATGGACTCCCGGCCGTCGAACAAAATGCGGTTGGCGGAGAGGAAGGCCCACCGGACATCCCCCTCCGGGCTGCGGAAGGGGACTTCACTGCCGTGAAGGGATCCCGAGGCAAACACCTGGTCCACAAATCCGGGAAAGACCTCGGGGTTCACCAGGAGGTGCAGTTCGGTCAGAAGATGCTTCCCCGTCGTCCGGGCAGACTGTATGCCGAAAAACTCATCCCCCCGGGAGTTGGTGAAGAGCACCCTTCCCTCCGGCGAAATCACCGACACGGGAAAGGGGACGTCCTCCACCAGGGAACGGAACCGGGCCTCGCTCTCCCGCAGTTCAGCCGTCCTGCCGGCTACCACCCGTTCCAGGACCTCTCTCCCGTGAACGGCGTTGCCCAGGAGCACCGTTACCGCGAGGGTGATGAAAAGGCTGGAAACGAAGGACATCGCTCCTGCCCGGACGGGGTGATGGACCCGGAACAGCGGCCCGGGATGCAGCTCGGCGCAAAAGGTCCTCCCGAAGGCGAAGACGGGGCGGACGCCGTTGAGAGGCTGCCCTGGGGAAACGGAGGATCCCGTGAAACGGTCGGGAAGGTCCGGCGAAACAGGGCCCGCCGCGAGGCGGGGACCGTCAGGGCCGAGTTCCCAGAGCCTCATTGCGGCATCACCCTCGCCTCCCCGCTGGGCCTTGTTCACGATGGTGTCGAGCCTGAGGGAAAGGGCGACGAATCCACGGAGCAGGGGAAGGC
>JAPXRK010000306.1:0-2841 GCA_033813575.1 Synergistales bacterium | reverse complement strand
TCAAGCTCGCTGTGGCCGAATGGGCCGTGGGTCAGAAGGTTGATTCCCTTTCACCTGCGGTCGGAAGGGTGGAAGCCCTGGAAGTGGATCTCGAAGGGACTCCCCAGGTTGATCGCCCTGTCTCCATGCGTCTTGAGAGGATCCTCGGGCTGCTGCTGTCCGATCCCGTGACCATGCAGGACGCGGAGATCCCCGCCGGAACGGTGGTCAAGGGGGCCCTGAGCCGGACGCTTTCCCCGAAGACGGCGAAGAAGGGCGATCTGGTGGACATAACGCTCCAGAACGACCTCGCCGTGGGGACAAATCTCGTTGCCCCCCGGGGGAGCCGGATGCAGGCCACGGTCACCGAGGTCACCAAGCCGAGGAGTTTCGGCCGCCCTGCGGAGGTCAAGATTTCCGTGGAAAAGCTCTTTCCCCTCGGCCCTGAAGAGATCTTCCTGACGGTGGGAGAAAACACCAAGAAGGCGACTGAGGCCGAGTCTGCCCAGATGGCCGCCGCGGGGACCAGCGTGGTGGGGGCTATCCTCCTGGGACCCATCGGTCTCGCGGGCGGGTTCCTGGTCCGGGGCGACCTCAAGGAAATCCCCGAGGGAGCGGTGGTCTTTGCCGAGACCGCCGATACCTTCCGGGTGTCGTCCTACCCTGTTCCCCTTGGGCTCCAGGGAATGCTGAAGAAAGAAGAACCCAGGCCCGAGGAGAAGAAAGCACCGGATTCAAAGTAGGGAGGTACGGCAATGAATGAAATGAAAAAGAAAACGCTTGCCCTGATCCTGGCGTCCGTTCTCGCCCTGAGCGGGACCGCATGGGCGTTCAACCTGGGCGACCTCATCGGCGTCGTCGGCGGAGGTTTCGTCGTCTCCGCCATCGCCGGGCCCATCAATGACTTCATCAACACCATCACCCTGAACAAGGGAGCGAAGGTGGAGGGACACACCAAGGTCGTTCCCATCGTCTCCATCGGTTCGGGGACACATATAGGGGCGGCCCAGGTGGCCGGCCCCCGGGGCGACGCCATCAACGGCACGAAGGCCGTGGCCCAGATCGAGGCCACGTTCCAGGACCGCCTGAGGGTGAAAATCCTCGTGCCCATCGACTCGGAGAACCCCATCCAGAGGTTCCGCCGGGTCCAGGGCGTGGGCGTGTCGGCCATTATCGATTTAAGGCTCTAGGAGGCAGATTCTTCTGTGGTGTTTTCGGCCATAACAAAAATCAGGAACGGAATCCTTTCCCTTCTGGCGGTCCTGCTGTTTTCCGCCGCACCCGCGGCGGGGAGCGACGCCATCGGGGAAGCCACGGCCATCCTCGAGCGGTGGACCTCCTTCCACTGGGGGCGTGACTGCCTCGTCTGGATCGTCCATTACCCGGAGGAACTCGTGGATCCCTGGGTCGAGTCCGAGGCCGCCCGGGGCGGAATGTCCGATGGGGAAAGGGAAGAATACCGCAAGGCCTTCGTTTCGGAGCTCCGGATCGCCGACACGGAACCTTTTCTTGTCACGGTGTACGCCTTCGGTCCCCGCCCCCTGGATTTCGGGGGGTTTGCGTCGGCCGTCCGGCTTGTGAAGAAAAACGGTGAGGCGGTATCTCCCCTGAGTTACGAAGGAAAATTCGACCAGCCCGTGAGCGGCATCGTCCAGGGACTGGTGTTCTTTCCGAAGCAGCCGAACAAGGAGTTCTCCGTCGCCATGAGGCGCCTCGGCGTCGTGGAGGAGCAGCTCTTCAGCTTCGGAGGCGACGGGGCCGGAAGCACTCCCGTAGCGTCCCTCCCTCCGGAGAAGGAAAAGGAAGTGGTGGTTGTGGAGCTTCCTCCCGCCCCGAAGAAGGATCCGCCAAAGCCGAAACCCGTGAAGGAACCGGAGCCGCCGAAGATGCTGCCTCCTCCCCCGGTGCCCGCCCAGCCCGTAGAGCTGGCAGAGCTCCAGACCCGGCCTGCTCCCGAACCTGCCAGGCCCGAACCGGTGGAGGAACCGAAAAAGAATGTTGTTTTTATCAGCCGGGACAAGACGCTGGAACTCTTCATAGGGCACTGGATCGCAGGCGACACGAAGGCGATGTACGGCCTCCTCTCGTCGGCGACGAAAACCCTGCTGAACGAGGACCAGTTCGGGAAGCAGGTTAACGCCACGGGCCTCAGGCTCTCCCTCCGGGACGGCTACAAGGTCCAGTGGCAGAACGGAGACCGGGCAAAGGTAATTACCGCCCAGAAGATGCTGGTCTTCAGAAGTCTCAGGAGCAAGACGCTTTCTCTGGTCAAAGAGGAAAAAATCTGGAAAGTGACGTGGTAGAATCGTGTCGGACACGCCGGTGACAGAAAGAAGCCCATGGAGAAAAAGGATCCTCATCCTTCTGCTGGTGCTCGGCATTGGTGGGTACTTTGCCTTCGAAGTCGTCAAGGATGCGGCCCGGGACCTGAGCGAGGGGCGGATACCCGCCGGAATTCCCGATTCCATCCTTGAAAATGTGAAGATGGACAGGGAAGTGAACGGTGACCTGTGGAAGGCGGACCTGGGGAGGGTGGAACGGGGCAAGGGATGGGCGAACCTTTTTGACATCGACGTGGAACTGGTTCGTGTCAACGGCCAGGTCTGGACCATGCAGGCGCCGAGCGGCAGGTTCTTTGAGAAAAATATGCGGGCCGACGTGACAAATCCCCGGGGAACGATGACTGAAGGGGCGCTTCTTTTCCATTACAGGGCCCCTGCCGCTTCCTGGGAACAGAAAACAAACTACCTTGTGTTCCCGAAGGGATTTGAGGCCTCCGGTGATCTCGGAGCATTCGAGGCCGGGTATATGACGCTGATTCCCGGCGGGATTATGGAAGCTGAAAGGGGAGCCACCGTGAAG
>JAPXRK010000305.1:0-2847 GCA_033813575.1 Synergistales bacterium | reverse complement strand
ATACCGTGCGGTGAAGGGCAGCGTAATTATGGCCTCGAAATCCCCCGCCTCGAAAAAAAAACGGGCCGCGCCGAAGTAGTCGCCGGCTTCAGACAGGGCGATTCCCGCGCGGCGAAACATCTCCCCTCGAATTTCCGGTACAAATTCGTCGAAACGGCTCCGCAGATAATCCCGCAAAAGGCTGTGCATGGAATACATGCCCTTGTCCTCGACGAAGGGAATGAAAAAGTTTCCCCTGAGCAACCGGGCCATGTCTTCGGGGAGGGACGGCCAGTTTCCCATTATGGCCGCCTGTTTCGAGGTAAAACCATCGAGCAGCGAGAGGGCCGTCAGGAATTCGCGGCTTTTCCCGGGAACTCTGTTCCACACGGTATTTTCGATGAGGAGATTCATGTCGTTCGTCTTCACCAGGGAACCCGTTTTTCTGTAGTTCTCGGTTTGGAGACAAATGGCGGCGATCCAGCCCTCGGAGATATTTTTGATGTACTCTATCTCTCCCTCGGAAATCCTGATTTTTGCCCCCCGGCAGTATTGGGCGATGCTGTACCGGTCGAACAGAAAATCCTTCGTGCTGATCCTGTGGATGTTGGGGTTATGGACGCTCCCGGGGCTTGCCGCCAGGGGCTGACTGACGAACACGACGTGAACATGGGGATTCGTGTGTACGGAGAAAGCATCCATCAGCCTGTATGGAATGGTGTTCTGGAAGAGCTGGTAATTGTCGATGACGAGAAATGTTTCGCCCTCGCAGGCAAGTTCGCGCATCAATGCGGCGATGTCGGAGAGCGTTTCCAGCGTCGGCGGGTAAAGCTCCTTCAATTTCCGTGAGACGACCGCGTCCGCCTCCCCGAACAGGCGGCAGATGCCTTCCCATGTCTTCGCCGGAGGTTCGCCGAAGCAGGTATGCCAAACGGCGCGGGCCTCGCCGGGCAGGTTCCTCAGAAATTCCCGCAGCGAGGTCGTCTTGCCGTAACCGGAGTCCGCTTCGATGGAAGTGACCGGATAGTCCGGGATGGCGGAGAGGGCTTTTCGCAGGTGTTCCGGAAAGTAGTACGGACACGGGGAATTTTTTTCGGAGATGATCTTGGAGGCCATCGTTTTTTCTCCTTCAGGCGCTGCGATAATGTAGGGTGGCTCCGTCCGGTTCGCCAACATCAGGTCCTTGAAATCCGCGGACCCTTGTGGATTGTATCCCGGTCTTTCTTTTTGCCCTTACTGAAAATGACAGAGCTCCCGCCGGTACGAACGGCACTGGACAGGCCCCCTGTCCTCCGGCGGGCCCCGACAAATCGAGCCGGGCCGAAGAGATGGACCTGCAAGCACCTGCTTGCGAAGTGAAATGAGATGATATTAATGCAATTCTCCATTATATTTACTACGTTATTATATCATTGATATCAGAGAAACACCAACAGTTCGGCGCTCTCCTGAATCACCCTGAAAAACGGGAAAACCTCTCCCGGCAGTCCGGAGCGGTTTTTCAGGGTACGGTTTTTTTTGGGTACGGCACAGGATCGGAACAAAAGAACCGGCGGGCTCGGAACCGTTTCTTTTCCGTCCCGCCGGTCCCGTATTTCAGACGTTCTCCCTCTTCCCGCCCGGGGAGACGCACCTCCGGATGAACAGGTTCTGTTCCGCCGCCAGGTCCACCAGCACCGGATGGAGAAAGTTCTTTCCCTCGCTGTCTGTCCGGAGGCAGACCCGCGGCTTCAGGATGCTCCGCTCTCCGGGAGCGGCCACCACGCCGCACCTGCCGTCGGAGAGCTCCACCTCCGTCCCCGGGGGGTACATGCCGAAGGCGTTGACGAAGGTCCGCACCACCAGCGGATCGAGGTGGTTTCCCACGCTCGCTATGATTTCCGAAATTCCCTTGTACCCCGGCAGACGTTTCTTGTAGGATCGCTCCGACGTGATGGCGTCGTAGGCGTCAGCTACCGACGCGATCCTGGCGGCCATGGAGATGGACCGCCCCTCGAGGCCATCCGGGTAGCCGGAACCGTTCATCTTCTCGTGGTGATGGCGCACGATCTTCAGGACCAGGGGGGCGTCGATCCCCGCCCTTTTCAGCAGCGCCTCCCCCACTTCCGGGTGCCTTTTGATGAGAGCGAACTCCCCTTCCGTCAGACGTCCCGGTTTGTTCAGGATTCCTTCCGGTATGAACTGCTTCCCTATGTCGTGAAGCAGGCCGCCCACGGCTGCGGCGGTGATCACTTCTTTCTGTTCAGGAAAAAGCCGGTGGGCGAGAAATGCGCAAAGAAGCGCAACGCTGAGGGAATGGGACAAAAGAAAAAAATCTCTCGGCCGTTCCCGGACGAGGCAGAGCAGGATTCCGGGGTTTTCTGACACCGCATCGGCGAGAAAGCGGCCGATGCGCAGGAGTGGAAAAACGTGGATGTTGCCCGGCGAACCGAAGAGGACGTCCTTGCAGTAGCTCGTTACGAACTGGAGGGTGTCCTCGAAAAGATCCCTTTCGTCCCGTGCGGAGGGGCGCCTCCCGCAGCGGAGTATGTTCAGGATTTCATCCAGGGACTGCTCCGCCTTTTCGTGGACTGCGACACGGTCCACCCCCTGCCTGGCGAGGGTGGCGGCAAGGTTTGTACGCCCCGGCGGCTCGATACGGGCAAAATCGGCGCCCTTCGGAAGAAGAAGAGCACCCTTCGGAGACACCACATCCTCTGCTATCCGTCCGCAGAATGTGGAGAGGTCCCAGACAGGAAGTCGGAATATGAATGTATCGAACATGAAGGCCCCCGGCCGATGAATTTCCACGCGAAATGAGTATAGCATCCTGAACTGCATTCAACATGAAGGGAAGCACCACTTTCCCTGTGACAAAAGGTTCAGAGG
>JAPXRK010000304.1:0-2861 GCA_033813575.1 Synergistales bacterium | reverse complement strand
GGAAATATATGGTACATTATGAATCTCTTCCGAACCGTTTTTTTTGAAAGGACGTGGTTCTGCACCATGACATGGTTCCTGTACCTGGCGGCGGCGGTTGCCCTCGCCCTGTCGGCGGCGGCGAGCGCGGAGAAGACGAAGAAGGCCCTGAAAAAGGCCTGGAGCAGCTTTCTGAACGTTCTTCCCGCCCTGGCGGCCATGCTCCTGCTGGTCTCCATCTCCGTGGCGCTTCTTCCTGAACGGGTGATCGCTTCGCTCATCGGCGAAGAAAGCGGATTTTTCGGCCAGGTCTTCGCGTCCGTCATCGGCTCGGTCACGCTGATCCCTGCCTTTGTGGCATTTCCCATGGCGAAGGTGCTTCTGGAGCATGGGGCGGGGACGGCCCAGATGGCCGTCTTCGTGTCGACCCTCATGATGGTGGGCGTGGCCACCGCTCCTCTCGAGGCCTCGTTCTTCGGCTGGAAGGCCACCATGTTCCGCAACGGAATGGCCTATTTTTACTCCTTTTTTGTGGGATATATCGTTCTGCTGGCGGTGCAGGCATGGATGTGAGAAAAGCGCTGAAGCGATGGCGCACGGCGATCGCGTCCCTCTGCATAGCCGCCGTCCTCTCCGTCGCCTTTCCCCGGGCCGGGAAGGAGGCCCTGTCCCTTTTCGGGATGAACGTGGCCACCATTCTCGGCATTCTTCCCCCGGTGTTTCTTCTCCTCGGGCTGTTTGACGCCTGGGTCCCCCGGGAGAGGGTCGCCCCGCATCTCGGGGAGGCTTCCGGACTCAAGGGGATTGTCCTCGCGATTCTTCTCGGGGCTGGTTCCGCCGGTCCCCTGTATATCGCTTTTCCCGTGGCGGAAGTTATGCTTCGGAAGGGGACGAGCCTCAGGAACGCCTTTATTTTCCTCGGCGCCTGGTCCACCATGCGGATTCCCATGTTCCTCTTCGAGATACAGAACCTGGGGGCTGTTTTTGCCCTTTCCCGCTACGGGGCGTCCCTTGCCGGCGTACTGCTCATGGGATTCTTCATGGACCGGGTGCTCGGGCCGAAGGACAGGGAGGACATCCTGGCCCGCTTCGGCGAACACCGGACGAGATAAGTCCGGAAAGGCGATTCGTTGTCTTTTCAGTATTTTTTTGTATCCCCGGCGTTCCTTCATAGGATAGAATAAAGGCCGTATTTTTCACTCCGGTTCATGAAGAGAGGTACCCCATGGGAATTCTGAAAAAAGCGAACGTGTGGATCTGGATCATAACTCTCGCCGCAGGACTGGGGGTCCTCGGGTACAAGGTCGTGATGCCCTCGGGCGCCCAGCAGAAGCCCCCCGCGCCCCCCGCGGGAATCACCGTCACCGTGTACGAGGTGCAGCCCAGGGTCTGGGAGATCTGGAGGAATTTTTACGGTACCGTCCGGTCGGCCCAGGTCCAGAGGGTGAACTCCCACACAAGGGAAGTCATCGAGGATATCGCCGTGGAGGTGGGCGACCGTGTGAAGAAGGGAGATGTCCTCATTTCCCTCGCCAGCCAGAGCCAGGCGGCTGTCCTCAGTGCCCGGCAGGCGGCCTACGAGGATGCCAGAAGCCGCTACGAGAGCCTGCAGAAGCTGTACAAGGCGGGAGGAACCTCGAAACAGGAGCTCGACCGGGCCAACGTTCAGCTCAAGGATGAGTCCGCCAAGCTTCGGGATGCCCGGACCACTGTGTCCAGGACGCAGATCCGGTCCGCCCTGAACGGCGTGGTGGTGCGGCGGTCCGCCGAAAAGGGGGAGTTCGCCGAACCGGGGCGGGAGCTTCTCGCCGTGGCGGACTTCGACCGCAGGGAAGTGGAGATGCTGGTCTCCCCGACGATCCGCGGCCTCATCACCCCGGGAATGGATGTCCTGGTCAAGGCTCCCTGGGGAGGGGAGACCATGGGGAAAATTTTCCGCATGGATCCCGAGGCTGACGCCGCCACTGGTTTTTTCCGGGCCATCGTCCGCCTGTCTGCCGAGTGCAGGCTGATTCCCGGGGATTATGTCCGGATGGAAGTCAGAATGGTCCGCCGGGACAACACCATTGCGGTGCCCTATGAATCCATCCTCCGGGAGGACGGGAACCCCTTCGTCTTCGTGGTTTCCGGGGATGGTGCTTCCAAAAGGCCGATCGTCACCGGCGAGGGGAGCGGAGGCTACGTGGAGGTCCCCGAAGGCCTCTCCCCGGGTGAAAGAGTCGTGAAGACCGGAGCGGGCAGCCTGTACGACGGTGCCCGGCTGATCATTTCCAACGGGATGCTGAAAAAGCCGGAACAGGGCTCCGGGGCCGCAAGCGCCGACATTCCCAGGGGAAAATAGTCCATGAACCTGATCAGCATCTCCATCCGGCGTCCTGTCCTGACGCTGGTCATCGTCATCCTTTTCGTGCTTCTCGGCCTCTCGGGAATGAAGGGAATGGGAGTGGCACTGCTGCCCCAGATCGAGGTCCCCTTCGTTTCCGTGCGCACCGAGTACGAGGGGGCCGGTCCGGAAGACATCGAAACCCTGGTGTCCAAGCCCATAGAGGACGCCATCAGCCAGATCCAGGGGGTCCGCCGCATCGAGAGCACATCCCTCGAGGGAATGTCCTATGTTTTCGTCGAGTTCGATACGGATGTGAACCTGGCCGACGCAGCCCTGGACGTGGCCAACCGGGTCCGGACGGTCAACCTCCCGGAGGACGCGGAGGATCCGGTGGTACGGAAGTTCGACATCAACGCCCGCTCCTTCATGGGGATCGTCTTCACGTCCACCCTTCCGCCCCAGAGGGCGAAGGACATCCTGGAAGACAGGGTGCAGATGCAGCTCTCCCAGGTGGTGGACGTGGCGGAGGTCTCCCTCTACGGAGGACTTACCCGGG
>JAPXRK010000303.1:0-2877 GCA_033813575.1 Synergistales bacterium | reverse complement strand
GAGCTTGACTCCACCCTCACGGGAACCTTCCTCGGCGAATATGTCCTCTACGTCATCAAGAGGGACAGCCGGAACGTGCTGCTGCTCGACTACGAGGCCATCGTCCAGAAGGTGAACCCCACCCTGTCGGAACGGTACACCATCGACAAGGTCCGGACGAAGGAGATGACCGATCCCCTGGGGAACCTCGACGATTACCGGATCCTCGTCGCCGAAGACTCGCCCCTCATCCGGAAGCAGATCGCGGACGTGCTCGGCCAGGGAGGATTCCACAACGTGGTGCTCACAGGCGACGGCAAGGAGGCATGGGACAGGCTCTCCGCCCCGGGCGAGGTCTTCGACCTTCTCATCACCGACGTGGAGATGCCCCGCCTCGACGGTCTGGCCCTCACGCGGAGGGTGAAGGAGCACAGCGAGTTCAAAAAGATTCCCATCATCGTCTTTTCGTCCATCATGGCCAAGGACATCAAGGTCAAGGCGGCAAGCGTGGGCGCCGAGTCCCAGATCACGAAGCCGGAAATACCGGAACTCGTGGACCATGTCTGCAGCCTGCTCAGGGAGCAAAAGGAGAAGAAGGTCCTTTCCAGATGACCTCCCTTCCCTACTGGGATTCCAATGTGGACATGCAGATCGCCCCGTGGTTTCCTCTCGGGGTGGACTATAAGCCTGTGTCCGTCAATTCGTACCACAGCGGCCGCCTCTCCAGGATCGCTGCCCTTTCCCTGTGCCTGAGCAGCGAGTTCTTCTGCCTCACGAGCCTCCAGAGCGGCTATGCGGGGACCCTGCTCCGGGACAGCATGTTCATGCCCGGAAAGCAGCGGCGGATCGACTTCGGATTCACCATGCTTTTCGGATACTCCGCCCCCATGGAGCAGGCGGTGGGATCCCTCATCGAAAGCCAGGGGGACATCGAGGGAGGAGTTTCTTTCTGCACGCTCTGGGACAGGGACATCATCCTCGAGAGCTTCAAGGCCATCATCCTGGTCAGCGGCAACCCCTTCTTCAGCGAGGACGACTTCCTGGACAGGCTCGGCGTCGCCCTGGAGAAGAGCGTGTCCTCCCAGGCGAACATGCCCTTCTTCGCCGAGAAGTTCGGATACCGGAGGTTCTTCATTCCCTACGAGACCGACAACCCGGTGGACCTGGAGATCAGCCGCCTGCTCCACGAGATGGAGTTCGAGGAGACCAGGAAATGGGTGGGGCCTTCGCCGGAAGTCTCCTTTCCGCCCTTTCTCACTCTTGATTTTGCCGTTGACTGAAGTATGGTATAATATTTGTCCGCTCAAAAAGCAAGGCGGAGGAGAACTCTGAAACGGCCCCGATTCCCGGAAGGGAAGTCCGGACCGTTCTTGCCGTAGTGAAAAGGGGACTGGTTGCTTGATGGAGAATGAGATTCTGAACGAGAAGGATATTCCGGCGGAGAAGGAAGATATCCTGGACGAGAAGATCGTCAAGAAGGAAGACCTGTCCCGGGAAGACATGGCCGAGTACCTGGTAAAGGTGCGGGAGCTCATCTCCGAAGGCCAGGGAAAGGGCTCCCTCACCCAGAAAGACATCGAGCGGCATCTTCCCCTCGAGAACTGGAGCGAAGAGATTCTCGACAACGTGTTGACCGAGCTCCAGGACATGGGAATCGAAATTGTGAGCGAGGACAAGGAGGCCGCGGCGGTTTCCGCACCCGTCGCAGTGGCGGTGGACGAGGACATGCTCGCCCAGCCGACCGTTGACATGGAGATCGGGAAGCTCGACGACATCCCCCTTACCGACCCCGTGCGCATGTACCTCCGGGAGATCGGCAAGGTCCCCCTTCTCGACGCCGCTGAGGAAGTCGAGCTGGCCAAGCGCGTGGAGGCCGGAGACGAGACGGCGAAGAAGAAGATCGTGGACGCCAACCTCCGTCTCGTGGTGAGCATCGCCAAGAAGTACATCGGCCGGGGGATGCTCTTCCTCGACCTCATCCAGGAAGGAAACCTGGGGCTCATCCGGGCGGTGGAGAAGTTCGACTACCGGAAGGGCTTCAAGTTCAGCACCTACGCCACCTGGTGGATCCGGCAGGCCATCACGAGGGCCATCGCCGACCAGGCCCGGACGATCCGCGTTCCCGTCCACATGGTGGAGACCATCAACAAGATGGTCCGCATCTCCCGTCAGCTGGTCCAGCGACTGGGGCGGGAGCCCACCGACGAGGAGATCGCCGGGGAAATGGAGATCGAGCCGTCCAAGGTGGAGGAGATCCGCCGCATCGCCCAGCTTCCCGTCTCCCTGGAGACTCCCATAGGCGAGGAGGAGGACAGCCAGCTCGGCGACTTCATCGAGGACAGGGATCTTCCCAGCCCCGAAGAGGCCGCCGCAGGGCACCTGCTTCACGAGCAGATCGAGGAGATGCTCGAGGCCCTGTCGGAGCGTGAGCGGGAAGTGCTGCACTTCCGTTTCGGCCTCGAGGACGGCCGTTCGTACACCCTGGAGGAAGTCGGCAAGCGCTTCGGCGTGACCAGGGAGCGGATCCGCCAGATCGAGGCGAAGGCGCTCCGGAAGCTGCGCCACCCGAGCAGAAGCAAGAAGCTCAAGGATTTCCTGGACTAGATAAAAGAAAGAACGCCCGGGGCCGGGAACGGCGACCGGGCGTTTCTTATATTCCCCGGTTCTTCCGCCGGAGGGCCTGTCGGATAAACCGTTTCGCCGGGGCGGGGTTTGTCCCGAAGTGGAGGTGGAGGTACGAGGCGAAGGCATTCCCTTTCGCCAGGCCGTCGGGAAATTCCTTCCCGTTTTTCTCCAGGAGAAGGGAGAAGAGGCCGTCGTTGCCCTCGCTGTCGTAGAAGGACCAGTGAAAAAGATGCCCCCTGAGCAGGGACCCCTTCCTTCCGGGCAGCGCCGTCC
>JAPXRK010000302.1:0-2877 GCA_033813575.1 Synergistales bacterium | reverse complement strand
CCCCCCGCCCTTGATAACCGCCGCATCGTACACCCCCTTGTGGATCAGGGCGTCCCCCACGGCGGCCAGGGAGAACCGTGCCGCCCCGGAGGCGGGTCCGGGGAGGCAGAGGATCGTGAGCAGCAAAATAGTTCGAAGACTACGGAAAATATTCATTGTACGGCTCCTCCTGTCGATCCGCGGTGGGGCTGCGGCTGCCTGCGTTGCGAAAAGAGAGAACGGGCAGTATCCTATCCCTGTCCTTCGGGACCGGAAGTATTTTTCTTTCCCGGGGAGGACATGCACTTCCCGCACCCGTGGCACCCCCGATAGCAGGGGCGGATGCGGGACGACCCCGCAAACAGGGGAATACACGCAAGGACCAGTATCACGGCAAGAGCGACATAGTTCATCCCATCCACCTCCGGAAGGAAATACCGTTCCAAGAGTATACCTTCCGGGTGTCAAAAAAGGGAACGGCGGATGAAAGAAAGATCGGCATTCCGGGGAACCGGCCTTCCCCCGGAGAAAGGACGGTAAAGAAAATGCGCTGCATCGCCACTTTCGAGGTCACCAGCATGGCGCTCCTCTTCGAACGCACCTGCAGAAAAAAGGATATTCCGGCAAAGGTGGTTCCCGTTCCGCGGAGACTGTCCTCCAGCTGCGGTCTCGCCTGCGAATTCCCCTGCGAATCCGGTGACGACGTGCGGGCCCTCTGCGAGGAGAGGAAAATCGACGTGGAATCATACCACGAGATGGAAGACGACTGGACATAATCCCCCATGAAGAATACCATATAGGGGATAGTGGTATTATCCCAAAAGGAGGGGTATGGTTCATGGAAAGAAAAAAGGTGCTCATCATCGGGGGCGTGGCCTGCGGCGCCAAGACGGCCGCCAGGCTTGCCAGGCTGGCCCCGGAGTTCGACATCACGGTGCTCGAGCGGGGGGAACACCTCAGCTTCGCCGGGTGCGGCTTCCCCTATTTCGTGGGGGACGTGGTGAAGGAGTACAAGGACCTGGTCTGCACTCCCCTCGGCATCATCCGGGACGCGAACTTCTTCCGGACGGTGAAGAACGTCACGGTCCACACAGGCTGCCTCGCCACCAGGATCGACAGGGAGAACAGGTGCGTCACCGCCTCCGACGCATCCACCGGAGAAGAAAAAAACTTTCCGTACGATAACCTCGTGCTCGCCACGGGAGCGTCCCCCATCCGCCCCCCCATACCGGGCAGCGACCTCAACAGGGTCTTCACCCTCTGGACCATGCCCGATGCCCTGGCCATGAAATCGGCCCTCTCGTCGGGAAACATAAAAACGGCGGTCATCATCGGCGCCGGGCTCATCGGCATGGAAGTCGTGGAGGCCCTTGCGGAACGGGGAGTAAAGGTTTCGGTGGTGGACGCCCTTTCCACCCCTCTCCCGGCCCTCGTGGGCGAAGATTTCGGCCTCCGGATCGCAAGGGCGGTCAAGGCGAAAGGCGTCGATTTCTTCGGCGGCGAGAAGGTCACGGAAATCACCGGCGAGGGCGGTGTCGTCACCGGAGTCAGGACGGACAGGCGCTCCCTTCCTGCGGACATGGTGCTCCTTGCGGTGGGCATCCGCCCCAACACCAGTCTTGCCCGGGACGCGGGCCTGGAGCTCGCCCCCAACGGGACCATCGTGGTGGACGAGCTGATGAGGACGAGCGACCCATCCATATACGCCGGAGGCGACTGCGTCCAGACACGGCACCTTGTCACGAAAAAGCCCGTATGGCAGCCCATGGGCTCCACGGCTAACCGCCAGGGCAGGGTGATCGCCGACAATATCGCCGGGCTCGCCACGCCCTTCTCGGGAGTCCTTGGGACGGGCATCCTGAAGCTCTTCAACCTGACCATAGGCAAGACGGGCCTCGACGAAAAACAGGCAAAAGAGGCGGGATTCGAACCGGTGAGCATCGTGGTGGAAGAGCCTGACCGGCCCCATTTCATGCCCGGCATGGGCGCCATGACCATCCGCCTTGTGGCGGACAGGCTGAGCCGCCGCATCCTGGGCGCCCAGATCATGGGTACAGGGGTGGTGGACAAGCGCCTTGACGCCATGGTGGCGGCCGTTTCCACGGGAATGACGGTGGACCTCCTGGCGGACGGGGACTTCGCCTACGCCCCGCCCTTCTCCACGGCCCTCGATCCGAACACCCACGCGGCCAACGCCCTGAAGAACAAGATGGACGGCCTCGTGAAAACCTACCAGGCAAAGGAACTCCGGGAGCGGATGGAGGGACCCAATCCCCCGCTGCTGCTGGACGTGAGGACGCCGGGAGAGCTGGATCTCCAGGGACGCATCCCCTACGAATTCGTGAATATCCCTCTCGGCAAGCTCCGGGAGCGGGCGGTCGAACTGCCCCGGGACAGGGAGATCGTGGCCTTCTGCAAGATCTCCGTCCGGGGCTGGGATGCCCTGGCGATCCTGAAAGGGGCAGGCTTCGAGGATGTGGCCCTCCTGGAGGGAGGCGTCATGGCCTGGCCCTACGAGCTGAAATAGCCCTTCCTGGCCGCAGGAAAAGCAAAAAGGGGCCGGCGCAAAAAAACTGCGGCGGCCCCTTCGTTTTTCTCCCGTTCTATTTCTTTATCTCGGCAAGCTCCACCAGGACCTTCGCCATGATGTGGGCGTTCTTCATGATGTCCTCCACGGACCACCGCTCGTCTTCCTCGTGGATTGTGTAGTCCTGCCCTGGGAAGACGGGGCCGAAGGCCACCACGTTGGGCATGGTCTTTGCGTAGGTGCCCCCGCCGATGGCCAGCAGGGTGGCTTCCTGGCCTGTTTCTTCAGTGTAGACCTTCTGGAGGGCCTGAATGAGCCTGGATTCGGGGGGCATGTACAGGGGATTCGCCTTGGACACCTTCTCCACCGCC
>JAPXRK010000301.1:0-2884 GCA_033813575.1 Synergistales bacterium | reverse complement strand
AAACTTCAGGTTCCAGCTTCCCGGGCGTATGTTGTCGAAGATGAATTCCCCGTTCATGTCCGTGGACCGTCTGACGGTCTGATCCTCCCTCGACAGCTCGACGATAATGTGGGGAACGTCTCCCGTCCTGACTTCGGAACCTGCCTTATCGGGTGCCCCGATATAGTTCTCCCCCCTGCTGTCCTTTTCCGTGACCTCAGGGAGAACGATCCTGCCCTTGAAAACCGCCCCCTGGATAATGCCGATATCCATGGACACGGGAACGGGCCCTCCCTTGATTTCAAGGGAAATGGGGTACTTCTGTACCGTGGTGAATCCATACCCGATGGATTTCGGGTCGATCATTATGCGGTACATGCCCGGAGCCAGGGCAGGGAACAGGAAATTGCCTTCTTTGTCTGTCACTACCGTTTCCGATCCTACCCTGACAACGATATTGGAAAGGCCGGACTTGTCTGGGTTCATCGAGTCGAATACCCTTCCCTTCAGAATGCCCACATTCGTCTTTTTGACCGTCTTGATGCCTATAGGTATCTGGTAGGAAAGACGGTACTCCGTCTCGAAATCGTCCCGTGACACTTCCAGCATAAGCACCTGGTCCTCGGCCATGGAATAGGTGGCGATGAGATCATACTGGTTGGAGAGAGGCTCGGCATTATCACCGATGCCCGACCTGGAATAGGCGAGGCTCAGCGTCATCCGGGGGGACATCCTCCAGAAAACGGACCCTCCGAAGCTGCTTGATCTCCTCAAAAGATAGCTTTCACTCAAAACGTCATTGTCACCGACGTTCCAGAAAAGTCCCAGCGAAAAATTCGGTGAGGGGGTATAACTTACAAGAAAATTCATGTTCCACGCCGATTCCGATTCGCCCGTGAGACGGTTGGACTGGTCGCTGTAGCGCGGCTCCACTGACCATGAGAACTGCCCGAAAGACCGTCCGAACCGAATCCAGTATGACTTCTCGGCATAATCAAAGTATGCAGGGAGAAGCCTGTCGTACCGCTCGAAATCATCGTAGCCCAGCACGAGGAACCACCCGTTCTGAAGATCATAATCGAGTGTCGCCTGCACCAGGTTTTCGGATGTTGCCGTATCTGACTCCCCGGGTCTCAGGTCCAGGTTGTTCTCGTACCCTGAAGTCCCTATGCCGAGCCGCATCCGTGCTCCAAGAGGAACACTCACGGAGGCGTTTTCATAATCGTAGCTGTGATAATATCCCCAGTAATCAGCACCTGCATGGGTCTTGCCCAGTGAGTAGGCAATTTTCCCGGAGGTCATCCCCCGGTACATTATCCTGTATGCTTCATCGTCATCTTCGACGGAGGGCCTGTCGGTGCTGCACTTGCCGTATTCGAGCTCGAGAGTGCTGTTTTTGCCGGTCCTGAGCCGTGCCTCAAGGCTCCAGAGCCTGTCTTCCGCTTCCGGTTCCCTGGTTGTCGCCTTCGTGTCCGACTGGGCGACGTTCAGCCTGATAAATGAATCGTCCCCGAAAGAATGCTGCAGATACAGCCCCCTGTCCATCCATTCTTCCTCTTCAAACCGGTCACGGGAGTAAAAAAGGCCGGCCGACCATCTTCCGCCTGCCATGGATTTGAAATCCAGACCGAATCCCCTGCCGTAGGAGGAATATACCGTGAGCGGCGAGATTCCGTAGGGCTGATCCCCCATCAGGAGCCCCAGGAAGGGACTTGAGTAGTTCATCCAGTACTCGTCCGTCAGGCTGAAATAGTACGAGTCGTCGATGACGGGCCCCGCAAAGGAAAAGGAAAACTTCCTCTCGCCCTTTTCGTCGAGAGACCCGGCTCCTTCCCATTCAAACGAGGGCCTCATATCCCCCTCTGATGTCCTTGTGACTGAAACTGTCAGCGTTGACGGAAGCACGTGATAGGGCTCAGGCTTCCGGAATACAGCGGGCACTATCTCAACAAGGGCTGTAGACGAGGCATATTCAGTAATTTTTCCGTCCTTTTCCGATGAAGCCGTTACCTGTATTGCGGTGATGGTCCCCTGAAACCCGGGGTCGATCTTTCCGCTGATGGAAAGAGCAACACTCTCGCCGGGACCGAGAGCCGCCTCCGGAGGAGTCACTTCAACAGGTGAATCCGGATCAGTGTTTTTGACGCCCAGCAGAAACTTCCGGGAAATATTCCCTGAATTAAAAAGCCTCGCAACAAATGCAAACTCCTCTCCCGCCATGAGGGAAGCCGGTGGATTCTCCAGGAGGAGATCTGTTTTCTCCACGGCCAGGACAGTCACATCGAAAGCTTCTCCGTCCCGGACTGACGGGTCGAGATCAGCTTCCACCGAATAGCGTATGGTATTCGTCCCTTCACGGGCATTGACGGGAATCTGGAAAGAGAGAAGCCGTGCGGCCGAGCCCTGGGGAGGAAGGACAAATGACGTCATGGGGATGACCAGGGACCACCCCTCCGGCAGAACCGCCTCTTCCCGGAATCGGAACCGGCGGTTCGTCCTGTTGGTGACCCGGAAGCTTATGGTGTGCATACGGCTCGGCTCGGAAACGATCTGCACCGGCGATACGGCCTGTACCTCCACACCCTGCCCGCGGAACTGGGCAAAGACAGGCAGCCCCTCCAAAAGAAGGAACCCCAGAACGAAGAGGATCATCCGAACCCCGGGCCGTTGTCTCATGGTCAGAACCTCCGCTATTTCAGATCAAGGGTATAGTTCGCCCCGAATACGTTATCATCCCCGTTGTCCGCTATCACCACAGCTTTATATCCTCCCGGGGGAATTTTCGACAAATCAAGGACGAAACGCGCAGAGCACCCGGGGTAAATCCGGTGCCTGCTTCCGTCTATCTTTCCCGCCGACTTACCCTTTCCATTGAAGAGTTCAGTCCACACGTGAGGTGTAAGCA
>JAPXRK010000300.1:0-2885 GCA_033813575.1 Synergistales bacterium | reverse complement strand
CTGCTTACCTGCAAAAGCCCCTCGAGGCTCAAGAAGCTGCGCAAGACCGGGTATGTCGATGATACCCAGATGGAGTATATGAGAAAGCTTCTCCCGTACAGCTGAAAACCGGATCTGGAAAAGTTTATTTTATGAAAGAGGTGACGTGCGATGCCCCGAGTTAAAGGTGGTAGCGCTAGCGATAAAAAAAGAAAAAGACTTTTTTCCATCACCAAAGGATACTGGGGACGGAAGAAGAACGTGTACAGAAGAGCGAGGGAAGCCTTCCTTCATTCTCTTTCAAGGGCCTACACCGACAGGAAGAGAAAAAAGAGGGACTTCCGGCGCCTGTGGATCACCCGAATCAATGCCGCATCCCGCGCACAGGGCCTTTCCTACAGCGTCCTGATGAACGGGCTGAAAAAGGCAGGAATCAATATCAACCGGAAAATGCTGTCCGAGCTCGCCATCAACGATATGGCGGCCTTCACGCAGCTCGCCGGCCAGGCGAGAAACGCGCTGGGCAAATAGCAGTACGGTTTTTGCCTGACCGTAACGCTGTTTTCGGGGAAAACTGCAGGCTGATCCGGACGGGATTGATATCTCTGGGTTCCTGTCGCTCACGCGGTAGGAACCCTCTTTTTATGGTATTGTACATACAGTGAGCCTTTTTGCTGCGTCCATAGGCATCCCTGTGTCCCGGACCGGAATGGAACTGCTCCGGCGGAAGACGTATAATACAAAACTACATTGAACGAGACAAGGACAAGGAGGAAATCGGCAAGTGACATCTATCCTCGGTGAACTTGAAATAATTGAAAAAGACTTCGCGGGACGACTGTCCGGAGCGGCCTCTTCAGACCAACTGCAGCAGGTGAAGGTTGCCTTTCTCGGGAAAAAAGGATCGTTGACTTCCTTCCTTAAAAAGCTCGGATCTCTCCCCGCAGAGGAGCGCCCGGCAGCGGGAGAGGCGATAAATTCCCTCCGGGACTCAATGGAGCAGCGCCTTGCGTCGAGAAAAGCACAGATAGAGGAAGCTGAATCAGCGGAGGAGGAGCGTAACAACAGGCTGGACGTCACCCTCCCTCCCAGGGGCAGAACGTGGGGCGGCATACATCCCGTTGCACAGCTCACCCAGGACGTGGTGGAAATACTGGCCGGCCTCGGCTTTTCGGTGGCTCTCGGCCCCGAGATAGAGGATGACTTTCATAATTTTGAGGCGCTCAACATCCCGGCGTCCCACCCTGCCAGGGATATGCAGGACACATTCTATTTCCCTGACGGAAAGCTTCTGCGGACCCACACCTCGCCCGTGCAGGTGCGTTCCATGCTCAGGTTCGGCGCACCGATCCGCATCGTGTGCCCGGGGAAAGTTTACAGGCGTGACAGTGATCCGACCCATTCCCCCATGTTCCACCAGCTCGAGGGACTGCTGGTGGAGAAGGATATTTCCGTGGCCGACATGAAGGGCTGCCTCGAGGCACTCATGCAGTCGCTTTTTGGCCGCTCCCTCAAGGCCCGGTACAGGGCAAGCTATTTCCCTTTCACCGAACCCTCACTTGAGCTTGACATAGAATGCGTGGAATGCTCGGGCAAAAACCCCGCCTGCAGAATATGCAAGGGGACAGGGTGGCTCGAGGTTGCAGGGCTCGGAATGGTTCACCCCACGGTGCTCCGGTACGGGGGAATCGATCCTCAGGTATACAACGGTTTTGCATGGGGAGTGGGGCTGGACCGGCTCGCCATGCTGAAATACAGGCTTACCGACCTGCGCGTCCTCTTTGAAGGCAACGTGCCCTATCTTCTCTCGGGGAGGGCTCTCTGATGCTCATATCCTGGAATATGCTCAACCATATCATCTCCATACCCGCGTCCCTTGAAGAAGTTGCCGAAAGGCTTACCCTCACGGGGTGCGAAGTGGAATCCATTGATTATCCCTGCAGGCAGCTCAAAGATGTGCGGATAGCCCTCATCGAAAAGCTTGAGAAGCATCCTGAGAAGGACTCCCTCTTTGTTGCCGCAGTGAACGACGGAATTGGTACGGCTGTTGTTGTTACAGCCGCCCCCAACCTCTCGGCGGGGGACAGGGTCCCGTACGGGCGTCCCGGAGCAGTGCTCGCTGACGGCTCCGTCCTGGGCACCAGGAGTTTCGGCAGCGTCGAAAGCGAAGGAATGCTCCTCTCGGCCGAAGAACTCGGAGTTCCGGAGGCGGCCGACGAATTCGGCATACTCCGCCTTTCTCCGGATGCACCTGTCGGTGAGGACGCGAAGAAATGGCTCGGGCTTGACGATGCCGTCCTTGACCTCTCCATTACCCCAAACAGGGGAGACCTGCTCAGCCTGCTCGGAGTGGCCAGGGAGGTCTATGCCCTCTTTCCCGGTACCGAATGGAAGAATAACCCCGCTCAAACTCCGGCACCGGCGGAGCCGAAGGAATGGCCGTCAGAATTCAGGGGGATAACTCTCGAGGACGACGGATGCAAAAAATACTGCCTCGGCCTCGCTACCGGTCTTGTCCCGGGAATGTCGCCCCTTCGGGTACGCATCGCGCTCTCGTTTCTCGGCATGAGGCCCATATCCAACATGGTGGACGCAACCAACCTAGCCATGCTTACCCTCGGCCAGCCGACCCACGCCTTCGATGCGGGACGCCTTGCGGCACCGGAGATCACCGTCCGTCCGGCCGTTCAGGGAGAGACCATCAGGACCCTTGACGGAAGGAGCCACGTTCTTCAGGATACAGATCTCCTCATAACCAGCGGAGGAAACCCCATCGGGCTCGCCGGGGTCCCGAAAGACCGGCGAGATAAAGGCTTTCGTCGAAGCCCAGATCCGCACCTTGCGCCGACAGGCCCCAGACCTCGCCGTTCGGCAGCTCGATCAGGGCCTGACCGGGCTCCGCACCA
>JAPXRK010000299.1:0-2886 GCA_033813575.1 Synergistales bacterium | reverse complement strand
TTCACGAACAGGGCAACGGCCAGGCCGATCACCACAAGGGCGATACCGATGTAGAACTGGGTCTTCGCCTTGCTTTCCACTCCCGCAGTCACTTCTTCCTCGGACTTCACCGAAACGATGAAGGGCTTTCCTTTTTCGGACGGCCTTCCGATGCGCAGGCTTCCCGCCGACTGCCGGGCCTCCCCCGCCACGTAGAGTGGGTGTCCCAGGGGAATGAGTTTCTCCCTGTACTTGAAGCCGAGAGTCCGGATTCCCGACGGAGCGGAGAACCGGACGCCGAAGAACGTGTATGTTTTGGTGCTTTCAAAGGGTTCGAACCGGTCCGCGCCGTCCTTGAGATGAAGGGCCGCTCCGTCGAGGTCGATGCCGACCCTCACGTCGCCGTCGGATACATAGAGGGGAGAGGAGCTCTTCTGGGACGAGACGGTCTCAGACCCCCTCGTCCTGTTGGTCGTCACCTTGCCGTCCTTGTCGGTGGACGTTTCCTGCTTCTCGTATTCCCTGAGGACGGTTGCCTCGTAGTACGCGCAGGGCATGCCGCTGTAGGGAGCGACAAGCTCACCGTCAGTGGCGGCGGCACCGTTGGTCTCGATGAAATCCCGGAAACCGTCCCCCATGCCCTCGTCGCACAGGGACTTCCATGTGCCGTGAAGTTCCTGCAGCGGCGTGGCCTTCATGAACTTGAGCTCCGTGAGCATTCCCTCGGTTTTCTTCTTCTGGACGAAGGCGAGGTACGCCCCCCCCGCCGCCAGGAGACCGCCTGCAGCAAGAGCAATCATATTCATTCCATCTCCTCCTTTGGTCAGCTAAGGACTACCGGTACATCTCCTTTAGAATGTCGTCATACTGGTCCGCATAGGCCGCCACGGTCTGCAGGGCACCTGTGATTTCGCTTGTGTCGACGTTTGCCCCCGGAAGGGAGCAGGAGAACATGACGGTGTTGTCAAAGGCAATGGAAAAGGCCCCCAGGGGAACGTCAGCGTTCAGCCTCAGGAATTCCGTCGCCGCCTTCTTTGTTTTCACGTTCTCGGCCAGGAACGAAAAGACCTTCACCAGGACGTCGCCGGAATGCCAGGGGACAACCGTGACGTTGACGGTTGCGCTTCCGAAGGAAAAGGACGTCATGCCGTCCACTTTCACGAGATCCTCCTTGTCGAAGAGCCCGGAAAGACAGGCGTCCACTTTTTTTCTGACCTTTTCCAGGAGCTTTTCGTTCACTCCGTCCTTGAGCACCGGAAACTTATGCACCCGTGCCACCCCCCGCGTTCATTTTTTCCATGAGCTTCGCCATCTCCGCTTCGAGCTGCATGTCTTTCTCCATGTCCCTGAAGGGATCCCCGGCATCCTCTTCGCCCGATAGTTCTGAAAAGGCCTGGGCTTCCGCTTCCATTCCCTCGATCTTCTTCTCCATCTTGTCGAACTTGGCAAAGGCTCCCTGCCCTACGTTCGTCCCCAGCACCGTGGAAAATTCCTTCTGGGTCTTCGCCGCCTGGGCCCGGGCCACCAGGGTGGCCTGCTTCATCCGGGCTTCGTCAAGCTTCGTTTTGAGGCTGTCGAGCTGGCCCCTGAGCTGGGTCGTGGTGCCTGAAGCCTGGGCTACCATGGCGTCATACTGCTTCGCCTGGCCGTCGTAGATCATCTTCCTGGAGAGGGCCTGCTTCGCCAGGTCCGCATTGCCTGCCTTGAGGGCCAGAGCGGCCTTGTCCTCCCACTGTTTTGCCTGGGTCATGGCCAGGTTCTGCTGTTTCCTGAGGCTCTTCTCGTTGGCCATGGCCTTTGCCAGCCCGGACGTGGCCTTGACAAGGGCCTCTTCCATCTCGATGATCATCTGCTTGACCATCTTTTCAGGATCTTCCATCCTGTCCAGCATTTCGTTGACGTTCGCCTTGAAGATATCCGAAACTCGTGCGAAGATGCTCATGATCCCCCTCCTTCATGATGTTGAAACACGGTGGTCATCGAATCAGCCCATTGTTCTCGACGGGGCCCTTCCGCAGACGCACCTACCACTCGCTCCTGGGCTTGAGCGTGTCGAAGGTCTTCTCCTTCGCCAGCTTCGCTTCTTTCAGCACCGGCTGAAGGCCGAGGTCCTTCTTCCGCTTTCCGTGATCCGCTATGATGGCGTCCACCCGTCTCTGGGCTTCCGGGAGCTGCTTGTAAAAGGTCTGCAGGGCCGAATCCGCCGCCCGCTGTTCCGGATGCCTCCGTTTCAGGAGGGTGTCCAGTTCCTCCTTCGCCCGTTCATAGGCTCCGTCCTTCATTTCAGAGTTCTCCACGAACCGCTCCAGTTCCACGACCTTCGCGTATCCTCCGGCAGCCTTGTGCACGGCTTTGACAAGGTTCTTTTCCCGTTCGGGACCGTACATGGCCTCCAGCTTCCGGATCTCCTCCTGCTCCTTCCTGGTGAGGACGTTATCCTGTGCCAGAGCGCTCCGCCTGGTTTCCACATTCTTTTCCTCGCCGGCGATAGCGGCGAGGACACTGCGAAGGGTCATCTCCGTCTCAAGGACCACGCCGGACAGCTCCGTATATTTCTTTCCCTCGAAGAGGGGGATCCCCTGGAAGAGATTCCCCTGCAGGAGGGGTGCATAGACCTTGGTGAACTCTTTTTTCGACTCCAGGTAGTTCGCCCACTTCGCCTTCGGGTGAGGCGCCCACCGGGCGACGCTGTCCGCGATATCCTGCCTGAGCAGGGGATAGAGATTCTTTCCGTCCTTCCAGTACTCCGCCAGGACCTCCATCCGCTTGAGTTCCGTCGCCGGGATAACGTACCCTGCCTCGGGCTCAAGGTACTTCGCCGTGTTCACCAGGCTGACGGCGGCATTCTGGGTCTTGTACTTCATGGTCACTGTCAGCGTCAGGTATCTGGACATCTCTCCCCTGAGT
>JAPXRK010000298.1:0-2887 GCA_033813575.1 Synergistales bacterium | reverse complement strand
GAGTTTTCCCGAAAGCGGAGACAACATTCCCATGCCGTTTGCTATAATCAATTGAGCATCATTGGGGAGGCGTGCTGAAATGGCTGATGATTCCAGGAGAAGCGGAGGGGTATCGGGCCTGGAGCTTCTTTCCGGGCGCCGGATTCGTATTGAGAAAAAAATGCTGAAGAACTTGAAGGAAATGGAAAAAAGAAAAACAGAAATTCTGAACAAAAAAAGTGAAGCAGAAAAAATTTTTATTGAAAATATGCTTACTAGAAATTCCGATTTGCACACCAGCAATTCTGTTTTTCGAGACTACCTTGTGAATTTGGGAGTAAAAACAGAAAGACGGTGGGTTTCCAAAACAAAAACAAAGAATGGGAATGGAAACGAAGCCCCGCTTCTGGAGATGATGATGGCCGGGCATGACGAATCCTTCGATTTCCCAGGCTATACGGACGATGACGGAGAATATGTCGATTGCTATTCAAAGGTCGGGTGGGAGCAGGGAGAAATCGCAATTCTCTTCGGAATCGATAAGGGATCCCTTTCCCGCCGTTTGCAGCGGCTGGAAGAACTGTTTCCCGAAAAAATGAAAGGGATTACTCTTGAGGGAATGCGGGGGAAAGGCACGTATCTCTACCATGAGAAAATTTTCGAACTTCTGTTTGAACTCGAGGAAAAAGACTACCTCGACCGTTTTTCTCTTAAAGCAGGAACAAATAAAGAGCAGGTTTCCGCCGAGATACGCAAAATATGGGATGACGTGAAGCAATCGTACCGCGGCACGCCCGAAGATTCTTTTCCTATTTTTTATTGACCAGGCATCGGAAATTCCCGAAAACCGGCGCCGAATTGGCCGCATGAAAACCGCTCCCAAAGATATAGCTTTTTTTGAGCGTTTTGCATAACGTGGCGAATCTGAGCCGTCTGTGCGGTACTTCAGAGCCACTTGCGAGCATATAACGAATCACCTGGCGCACTGACGATGGTCGGCCAGGCCTGGAATCCTCCCGATATTGGACCGTTAGGCCACGCAACCGCCTGATCCATCATGTGTTCCTGCCGAGACAAGCCCTTCTTTCCGAAAAGGAAAGAAGGGCTTGTCTGTGTGTGAGCCCTGTATTGACATGACCTCTGCAGGGCAAGCGATGTCCGGTCGTATCAAGGTTTTCCATCCTTCTCAAAAAAGTCGCATTGAATGCAACAGTGCCCCTTCTCCCCCGTTCTAGAATGGAACCACAGCGAAAGAAGGCAGGATCACCGGAGCTGAAAGCAGCGGCGTATGGCCCGCTTCGGGAAACACCGGGGGCTCCGGTATGAAGGCGGTTTTCAGCGATGGGAGGAAAAAAAATGAACAGGATCGGCGAACTCTGCGAAAAGAACGCTTTTGTGGCAGGCCAGAAAACGGCGGTTGAAACACTTATGCGCAGTATCCTTCAGAATTGCGGCCGGGACATCCCCACGGTCGTCCTGTGCCGTGACGAGTCCTTTGCCCGCATCTGCGCCGGAGAGGACGACAGGATCATCGTGCTGGGAAAAAAACGGAGCCGCGGAGAAAGGCTTCCCGACCTGTTCGAACCCTTTCTTTCCCATGGGGAAATCGGCTCGGATCTGGATTCCATCGTCGAGGCCCTTTCCGTCCGCCTTATGGACAAGCCCTCGCTGAGGGACGGCAACGACGCCTACTGGTCCGGGTGCGCCGAAAGGCTGTTCCGGGAGATCCTCCGTTCGTGCCTGGCCGGGATGAAGCTGGAGGAGGATTTTTCCACCGCGGCCTTTTCCCGGCTGTACCGGGAGATCCGGCGGCAGCTTCCTCTCATGGTGGGCAACGACCCCATCGATAAGAAGTCTCCCTATTCCTTCCCCGAGGAATCCTGGGCCCTGCCCTTTACCGGCGCGGATCAGCCCCATCCCCTGTCGGAGCTTCTGGTCAACGTCCACCCGAGCACTGCCCAGATCACCACCAACAATTTTTACTCCAATACCGGGACGCTCAACGAGCTTCTGCGGTTTATGCCGGAGGACAGGGATATGTTTTTCAATTTCCGCGAAACCCTGGAGGAATGCGGCGGCGGTTTTCTTTACCTGCCCCTTGCCCGCAGCATGGAAAGCTGTTCGTCATCCCTTCTGCGGTTCATCCTGGGGTCGCTCGGCGTTCTGGCCTCGGGGGCCGCGGATATGCCCCTGAGAATCGTCATTCCCGATGTCGCGCCATGGGGGGACATGTCGGGCCTCCGCGTCCTTCTGGAGCAGGGGCGCGGGAACCTCTCCGTCATCTGGGGGGCCACGAACCTCTCCATGTTCCAGTTCACTTCGTCCATGCCGGAAAGGGCTGTCATCTCAATGATCTCCCTTTCGGGCTGCCGGGCCTGGTGCCGTTCCGGCGATGTCCTGCTGGGCGATATCTACAGCCGGATCGTTCCGCAGCCGCAGCAACTCTATGCCCTGTCGGGCATCCCCAGCGGGATGGTTTTCCTGCAGTCTCCCCAGGGAGATTTCGAGGGAATGTCCCTGCCGCAGCTCCCCGAGGCGGAATGGAGTCCGGCGGACGGCGGGGAAGAGGAGGCTGCCGCCGGCGGTGCGGACCTCTGGAAGGATCAGCCTGATGACGGGCTGCGGTCTATCCGGGAGAGGTATTGCACAAACATGCTGTACTCCTCCAGCCTGTTCGATGAACCTGACATGGATATGGTACCGGAGGATGATTTGCTGGATGAGGAACTCTATGGCTCCGGCAACTGACGGGACTCCGGGCGGATACGGGATTCCTGCTTCTGAAAAAACGAAAGGACGGCGACGCGATATGACCAAGACGAGAAAAACGACGCACACTCCCTGTTCCGGGAAGGATGATCCCCGGCCGGTGGCAGCTTCCGCCCTTCCCATGTGCCTGGCCTACGGG
>JAPXRK010000297.1:0-2890 GCA_033813575.1 Synergistales bacterium | reverse complement strand
TGGGCAGTCGGCGGAACGAGCAGTTCAGATTCTCCCAGCAGTTTTTTCTGGACGAACTTCCCTTTCTCTTCTATGGAGACCACGGGAACCCCCATTCCGGCACATACCTGGTTCGCCGTACCTCCGAGGCCCATAAGGAGACGGGCATCCCCGGTCACCGGGGGCAGGGGGCCGAAATAAAAACGGATCGAGCATGCGCCCTTCCGTATCCCCTTCCAGCCGGCCTCCTCGAAGGGCTCCCAGCCGCTGCACGAAGCCATAAGCTCCTCCATGTCGAGGGTGGGGGCGACAACCATGAGATACGCTGACGGAACGGCGGAGTCAAGCCTCTCCACCGCATCGAGGAGAAGGCGTACATCATCGTATGCCCGCCGGCGGCTTCCCGGAAGAAGAAGGACTCCCGGCTTTCCTCTCTCTCCCCATGGAACTGTTTCAATAGTATTATCACAGGTAAGGTCCATAATAGGATTCCCGTCGAACCTGGCCCTGGCTCCGGAGCGCCGGAGCTCTTCCGCCGTCTCCCGGTCCCGGGTCCACGTGGTTCTGCACCTGTGCTTGATAAGAAACCGCTCGAGCCGCCAGTGGCCGCTGAGATAGACTGTTTTCGCCGTCGCCACAAGGACCGGAAGCTGTCCCTGTCCCCAGAGGGAATGGAGAAGAAGATAGACGTCGCCCACGCAGATGGGCGTCCGTATGGTACCCCGAAGCTTGCTCCACGCCTCCATCTGCCGTGCGATGGAACGGAGCAGGCCTGATCTCAGGTCCCTCCACAGGTCAAGGAAGCGGTACTTGATCACGCCGCCGCTCGGGGACTCTTCCGGAACGGAGTCCACGGGAATTCCCTCCCTGATGTAGTGTTCCCCCTTTCCCACGATGGGGAATGAGGAAACGGAGGCGCAGGGAAAACGGTCTTTCAGCTTTCTGGCAAGAAGAACGCCCATGGAATCCTCGCCGTAGCCGTTGGATGCCACGATAATGCGGGGACGGAGCACCTCGAGAAGGGCCGCACGGAAACGGGGTTCATCATCGAGCTCAGTGGATATGAGGGGGACACAGATATCACGGGAGGGCTTCCATCCCCTCGGGAGATTGTAGATATCCTTTTCCGTGCAGGCCATTGACTCAGCCCCGCACTGGGAGAGGGACCGCTCCAGTTCCTCCATGTCACTCCTTCTGTACCGGTGATGATCCTTGAACCGGTGTTCCCGCAATATGGCTATTCCCTGCTGTTCAAGGGAACGCCGGTAACTTTCCGGGCTGCCGATCGCCGAGAAGGCAAGCACTGACCCGGGAGCGTTCCGGTCCCCTTTCTTCCAGCATCCGTTCCAACTCCTCCACGTGGGCAGGGAGAGGCGGGAGAAAAAAACCTTCTCCTTCGGCACAAACCGGCAGATCTCTCCTGCAAGGGCATCGAGTTTTTCGCCCGGCACCTGGTCCGATTTCGTTATGACCACGAGGGAGGCACGTGACAGAACGGAAGGAGGTTCCCTCAGGATCCCCGCGGGAGCGACCCAGCCGTTGCCGAAAGGGCAGCAGGCATCCACGAGGGCGATGTCCGCATCCCTCCCCATCCGCCGGTGCTGGAAGGCATCGTCGGCGACAATGAACTCCACGTTCCGCTCCAGAAGCGCGTTTATGTCCCGCAGCCTGTTCTTCGATACCGCGACCGGAACACCATGAAGGCGGGATGCGAGAAGGAGCGGCTCATCCCCGACGATCTCTCTCAGGGAGGCGGTACGGGATCCGCACTCCTCTTCCCCGTCGCCCATCATGTCCGAGGATATGACCACAGGATCTATGGTGGTCCCGCCATACCCCCGGCTGATGATCCCCACAGGAATGCCGGCCTCCCGGAGCATCCGGCAGAGCATTTCCACAAATGGGGTCTTGTTCGTGCCGCCGAGGGTGATATTTCCCACGCTGACCACCGGGATCACCGGCTCCACCGAGGATACGAGCCCGTGATCGAAGGCGAAGTTTCTCATGGATACAACTGTCCGCGCGATAACCCCGAAGGGATACGTGACCATCCAGGGCGACAGTCTCCTCTCTCCCCGTGCAAAGGAGAGGTAGCTCTTGAGGAGGCTCATTCAGTTCTCTCCCCGCCCCGGAACTGGAGCGCATGGAGGCGGCAGTAGATGCCTCCCGAGGTAATAAGCTCTTCGTGGGTCCCTTCTTCGGCGATGCGCCCTTCATCCAGAACGACGATACGGTCTGCGTTTCTGACCGTGGAGAGCCTGTGGGCGATTATGAAGGAGGTGCGCCCCTTCATGGCCCTGTTCATGGCTGCCTGGACCTGCCGTTCCACTTCAAGGTCAAGGGAAGACGTGGCTTCATCGAGTATAAGGATCCTCGGATTTCTGACCACGGCCCGTGCTATGGCTATCCGCTGGCGCTGCCCTCCGCTGAGGGTCACTCCCCGTTCCCCCACTTCCGTTTCGTACCCTTCTGGAAGGGATTCGATAAATCCTGAAATCCCCGCTGTTTCAGCAGCTCCGCGGATCGTCTCAAGAGAGAGTTCGGGAAGGCCATAGGAAATATTGAAGGCTATGGATCCTTTCATAAGGAGAGGGTCCTGGGGGACAATGCCGATCTGTTTCCGAAGTTCCCGGAGGTCCACAGTCCGGACGTCAGCCCCGTCTACAAGGACGGAGCCGCTGTCCGGGTCATAGAATCGGGGGATGAGGTCAACAAGGGTGGACTTCCCGGCTCCCGTCGCCCCTACGACGGCGACACGCTCACCGGGGCGGACATCAAGGGAAATCCCCTTCAGGACCGGCTGCCCGGACACATAGGAAAAGCGGACATCCCTGAAGGTCACGCGGCCTTCCACCATTCCCAGGGGGACCGGGTTTGCAGGCGAGGTCGTCTCCTCCGGAATGTCGAGGAG
>JAPXRK010000296.1:0-2905 GCA_033813575.1 Synergistales bacterium | reverse complement strand
GCAGAAGGTGCAGGAAAGCATCGAGCTGGTGAAGTCGAACAGGAAGGCGGAGGGAGGGGAGCTGCTGAAAGGCGTAGTGCTGAAGCTGTGGGAGGAGAGGGATCTCCCCATATGCGCGGCCTGCACGGAGCTTCCCCTGGCCTACGACGCGTCGGGCCTTCCGCAGGAGAAGACCGTGTCCAGCCTGGGAGCCCTCTGCGGGGCCTGTCTCCGGATCCTCTACCCCTGACGGCCGTCATTGGAAAGGGCCTCCCCGGAAATGCCGGGGAGGCCCTTTTTTTGAAGTCTTCTACTGCCTCACGATGTCGATGACCGTCACTTCGGGAGGGGTGAGGAACCGTATGGGAGGGCCCCACGTTCCCGTGCCGTTGTTCGCGTAGATCCGGCTCTGCCTCCCCGGAGACGCGGCATGGGCCTGTCCGCTCCTCTCCGGGGGGACGATGGCCCGAAGGCCGGGGCGGTAATCGTAGACTGCCCTGGTCGCCCAGTAGAACGGCCATATCTGGCCGCCGTGGGTGTGCCCCGAGAGCTGGAGGTCGAACAGCCCCACAGCGTCGGAGTCGATGAACGGCTGGTGCTTGAGGAGCACCACGAACCGGTTGTGCGGCATTCCCGACAGGACGGATGCGTCCGGCACGACAGAGCTGCCGTACCGCCTCCCCGCCCGGTCGTCCACTCCGGCGAGGATGACCCCCCCGGCTCGGACAGCCTCGTTCCGCAGGACTCTCAGCCCGGCATGTTCCTTGAAGGCCAGCGCCTGGCCGATGCCTGCATGGTATTCGTGGTTTCCCGTCACGGCGTAGATTCCGTGGGGCAGCTTCAGGGACCGGAAGAGGGCGACCTCTGCCTGGCGCTCCTCCATGTCGCCGTCCACCAGGTCACCCGTGATGACGAGCATGTCGGGTTCCGCGGCCTTTACCGCGTCAAGCATGGCGGCCAGCCGGTCCTCCTGGATGATCCACCCCAAGTGCACGTCGGAGAGCTGGGCGATGCGGACACGGTCCACCCCCCTGGGCAGCTTCGCGGTGGGGATGGTGATGGTGACCGTCCTGATGTTCAGCGCTTCGAACCAGCCGTACACGCAGATGGAAAGAGCCGCTGAGACTGCAATGAACGCCCGGAGCTTCGGCGAACCGAGCAGGTCGCCGAACCGCGAGGAGAGGAGACCGTCAATGATCCAGAAGAGAAACCTCACAAGGTCGATGAGGACGAACCAGGCGAAGGTCATGAAGATGAAGGCCATCCAGACGTACCCCGAGTAGGACAGGACCTTCCGGAGGGTATGGGCGTCCCCGAAGTCGAAGAGCCACAGGGCCCGTGCGCCGACGATCATCGCCAGGGACACAAGAATGAAAAGGGCGGTCCATTTCCAGCCTCGTCCCAGGGCGCTTCTCAGCTTGAAGTAGACAAAAACGTGCATGCTCCCGTACATCAGCATGTAGAGCGAAAAAAACACGGCAAAGCTCCGGCTCATACTCCATTCCTCCCTGCACTTCCGGCGGAAAGTTGAGAAGAATATTATAGCAGTATCCCCCGCCTCCCCGAATCGGCAGGAGAACGGATCATTCCGTTCATCCTCCCGGCAGGTTTGTTTTCCTCCGGGCAAGGGCCAGGCCTGCCAGGGCGATGGCCCCCGAGAGGGCCAGCCCCGGCAGCAGGGGATCCGTGCCCTTGAAGAACGCCGCCCCGATGAAGACCCCCGCAAGGCCGCAGGTTCCGGAAAGAAGGCTCCAGCCGGAGGGCAGCCTCCCGGGCAGAAAGACTGCGGCGATGAGGGGAATGATGATGCCCGCCCCCTTGATGCCCATGCCCAGGTACGCCCACTGGAGGATCATGCTTTTCCCCGCCGCCAGGGCGATCAGACCGGCGACGATGACCGTTCCCAGGACGGTGATCCTGCTGGCGAAGAGGATTTTCGCGTCGTCGTAGGCGGCCGCCCGCTTCGTCTTCAGGTACATGTCCCGGGTGAGGTTGGTGGCGACGCCGAAGGTGATCCCCACAGAGGTCCCCAGGACGGTGATCATGATGCCCGACCACAGCAGCCCGGCGACGAGGGGGTGGAAATAGGTCCGGATGAAAAAGGGAAGGGCCTGGGATGCTTCCACAGGCACCCCAGAGTTCCGGAGGGCGAGGCCGATCCAGACGCCCAGAAGCCCCAGGGGCGGAGTGATCATGGAGGTCCAGAGGCACCCCTTCCGGGCGGTGGCGTCGGAGGATGCGGCGTAGACAGCCTGGATGTAGATCTGGCCGCACAGGACGCCGCAGAGGAGCGATGTGAAGGCGCCGAGGTCCTTTGCAACGCCCCGGGCGAATATGTTGAAGAAGGGGTCGGCGGGAAGGGACCGGACGAGCACCGAAGGGGTATGACCTGCGAGGAACGCTGCCCCGACGCAGAGGACCATGACCCCGTAGAGAAAGATGATCTTCACCTTCCCCAGCCTGCTGAAGCTCTTGATCCCTCCCCCGTAGGCAAAGGCCAGGATGAGCACCGCCATGAAAACGGCGGATACCCAGGCGGGGAAGGGAAAGACGGAGCCCAGAAGCGCCGTTCCCGCAAGGAACTGGGCAATGAGGGCGATGAACGATCCCAGGGCGGTGGCCACGGCGGAAAGGACCGCCGATCCCTGCCCGAAATGGCGGCCGAGGAACTGGGGAAGGGTGATAAGCTCCGTCGCTCTCAGGGGCTTGACGAACCACAGTCCCATTATGAGGCAGCCGATGCCGCCCCCCAGGGTGAACCACCAGGCGGACAGGCCGTAATGGTACGCCATCTGTACCGTCCCGACGGTGGAAGAGCCTCCGACAAGGCTGCCGAGGATGATGCCCGAAACGCCTCCGGCGGTCGCTTTTCTGCTGGCTACGGAATACTCTGACGAAGAGCTCACCTTTCCGGAGGAAAAAATGC
>JAPXRK010000295.1:0-2906 GCA_033813575.1 Synergistales bacterium | reverse complement strand
CTGTACGACGGTCCTTCTGCGGATTTCCTGTCCAGGATATCCGCCGTTATCCGGGCTGTTTCCTCCGCGTCGTCCGCAGAGAAACCCCGGCTTGTGACCCCGGCCAGCCCGATTCGGATACCGCTGGTGACCGTGGGTTTTTCCGGGTCGAAGGGGATGAGGTTCATGTTCACCGTGATCCCCGCCTTTTCCAGGAGCTCCTCGGCCTCCTTTCCGGTGAGTCCTTTGCTGCGCAGGTCCAGGAGCATAAGATGGTTGTCCGTTCCTCCCGAGACCATGTCGAATCCCCGGGCCGAAAGGACTGACGCGAAACGGGCCGCGTTTTCCACGATCCGGCGGCCGTAGTTCCTGAAGTCCTCCGTCATGGCGAGCTTGAACGTGAGGGCTTTCCCCGCCATTATCTGGGGAATGGGGCCTCCCTGGATGCCGGGGAAGATCGCCTTGTCGATCTTCTCGGCGAACTCTTTCCGGCAGAGGATGTTTCCGCCTCTTGCGCCCCGCATGGTTTTTGTCGTCGTAAATGTGACGAAATGGGCATGGGGCACCGGGCTGGGGTGGACGCCTGCGGCAACCAGTCCCGCGATGTGGGCCATGTCCACGAGGAAATAGGCCCCGACTTTTTCAGCTATGGCCGCAAACCTGGAGAAGTCTATCGTCCTGGGGTAGGCGCTTCCACCGGCTATGATCATCTTCGGGCGGTGTTCCAGTGCAATGCGCTCAGCCTCTTCATAGTCGATCCGTCCGGTTTCCCGGCTGACGCCGTAGCTGAAGGACCTGAAAAACTTTCCCGAGATGTTCACGGCTGTGCCGTGGGAAAGGTGCCCTCCGTGGCGAAGGTCCATTCCCAGGATAGTGTCCCCGGGGTCGAGCATGGCCATGAACACCGCAAGGTTCGCATTGACACCGGAGTGAGGCTGCACGTTCGCATGCTCGGCGCCGAACAGCGTCTTTGCCCTCTCAATGGCAAGGCTTTCCACCACGTCGATAAAGCGGCAGCCGCCGTGATACCGTTTGCCGGGGTATCCTTCGGCGTATTTGTTCGTGAGGACGGATCCCTGTGCCTCGAGTACGGCCTCGGGGACAAAATTCTCCGAGGCGATGAGTTCAATTGTGAGGTTCTGCCTTGCCTTTTCCCCTTCGATCGCTTCCGCAAGCTCCGGATCGATGAATTGCACAAGATTCATTGCTGCTCAGCACCTTCCTTGATGGTTGGGATATGAACGGTGAAACTGCCCTTTGTTTCCGGCTTCCTGAAAACGGGAATACTCAGGCGGGCTGTTTTTTCTCTCCCTGTCCGATGAAAAGGGCGGAGGCTTCGGCGGCTTTCCTGCCCCCGTCTTCCATCATGACCGCAGAAGCAGTGATGCGCCTGCCTGACTTTTTCTCCACCCTTCCCTCCACGCGATACGCGGCTCCGGCCTTTACAGGCCGGAGATATCGGACCGACATCTCGCCGGTCACCGCCCATGATCCCGTCTCCTGCCTCACGGCCCACGCCATGGCGTCGTCAAACACGGAAGCGATAATGCCTCCATGGACCACTCCTTCGTAGCCGCACCACGTGAAGTCCGGGGAGATGGATATTTCAGTCTTTTTTTCTTCGCTGTTCCAGAATATGTCCACTCCCAGGCTTCGGCTGTTCTCTTCGGGAGTGCCGCACACAAAGCACCCTTTTGAGCGGGGAAGTTTTTCCATTTATTTATTCTCCTTCCGGAAGTTTCCGGCAAAAAAACTTTTTCAATTATATCTGAATACATGAAGGACTGTATAATGAAGCGAAAAATATTCCCCGGGGAGAATGATCGAACATGCGGATCACAGGTATTTCCGAAAATGACGATGGTGTGGCGTACATTATTGAACCGGAGGGAGGGACCGCCGGAAGGCACCTGGTCCTTTACGACGAACGGTCTGGCGGGGCACGGTTTCTTGAACCCGGGGAGACTGACGCCCTGTTTGAAGATGGCGTGATGGAGAAATGTTCTTTCCCCGCCTCGGAGGTATTCTTTCCTGATGAGCTGGAGGAACTTGAACGATTTGCCGCCTCCTTCAGACCGGGGCAGGCCGGAGGAGAATGAATAAATGAATATGAGAAAGACAGCACTGTTCAACGGAAAGATCCGCACACCGCAGGGGTATGTCCGGGCAATGCTCGTGGAAGGTCAGACAATTGCGCTGCTGGGAACCTGCGAAGAGGTTGCAGGGGCCGGCGCAGGAGCGGAAAAGATCGATCTTGGAGGCCGGCTCTGCCTGCCGGGTTTCATAGACGGACACATGCATTTTATCGCCTACGCCCTTTCCCTGGAGCAGATCGGCCTGAACGGGTGCAGGTCCGTTCATGAGGTCCGGAGCCGGCTGAAAACGTTTCTTGATCACGAAAGACCGTCTCAGGGAAGCTGGGTCGTGGGCCGGGGATGGAACCACGAGCTGTTCGACGACGGCCGCATTTTCGAACGGGAGGATATCGACGGACTGACTCCTGATAATCCTGTGATACTGACCCGTGTGTGCGGCCACGTGGCAGTCCTCAATACAAGAGCCCTGGAGGCTCTCGGGATAGGTTCTGACAGCCGCTTCCCGGGAGGAGTGGTGGACCTTGATGAAAAGGGTGTTCCCACGGGAGTGGTGAGGGAGACGGTAGTGGAGTGGGTCCACTCCAGGAGGCCCCTGCCGGGCCCCGACAAACTCAGGGACCTTGTCGCCCGTGCCGGAAAGCGGGCATCGGAAGCGGGACTCACATCGGTCCATTCCGACGATCTTGGCAGCGTGGGAGGGAACTGGCAAGGGATCATCGACCTCTACATGGGCCTGGACAGGGAAGGGAAAATGCCCCTTCGGGTGACCGAACAGCTTCTCCTGAGGGACAGGGCAGCCCTTGACGCTTTCCTTGCCTCCGGGTGGCGCAC
>JAPXRK010000294.1:0-2907 GCA_033813575.1 Synergistales bacterium | reverse complement strand
TGGACAGACAGCGCAGGTTCTATTTTCCGGGAACCCTGGGGATCGAGGGGGAAATGGCCTCCCGCCTGCGAAAATTTTGGAGACGGTTCAGTGAAGGTGGGGACTCCTAGGCTACAGGCCTTTCAGGCTGCCGAAAAGTTCGTAGGCGAGGATGCCCGCAAGCTCACGGAGGGCAAGGGAGGTATTCCTCAGCCCCCCGGGAGAGGGAAGCAGGTCGGTGGCAATGAACGCTCCTGCTCCTTCAAGGCGTCCGGAGGAAAGTGGACGCACGGTCAGAGGTCCTAGAAATCTGGCAGCGGAGTTCATGGACCTGCGAAGATGGAATCCTGAAGTCACCACAACGACTTCGTCAAAACCCCTCTCCCGGATTATTTCCGAAGAGAGCAGAAAATTCTCCCAGGTAGTTCTTGACCGTCCCTCGACCAGCACTTCGCCTGAAAAACCGATATTCTCCGCCGTCCGCAGGACCATTTCTCGTATCCGTCCTTCAGCTGCCTTTTCCGGATACCCCCCTGAATAGAGAAGGGGAGCCCCAAGCTTCCGGGCGGCCGATGCTCCGGCGACAAAGCGCTGCAGGGTCTCCGGGCTCATGGTGAACACGGTGTCGCCTCCGTCGGCAGACCAGATCCCTCCCGCCAGCACCAGAACGACTGGAGCCCTTCCTTCACTTTCGTCTATTTCCAGAGGATAGGGCTCTTCCAGCGGGAGAAGGAGAAAACGGGCTGTCATCGGGACGGAGAGGACATACAGAAAAAGGGCGAAAAAAAAAGCGAAGGAAGAGGGGGACATCCCCTTCCTTTCTCTTTTGCGGCAAAAATACAGCCCTCCAAGAAGGGCCACGGTCACAAAGACCCCGGGAGGAGTCAGAAAAGCTCCAATCGCCTTGTAGAGAAAATACGAAAAAGTCATTCTCCGTAATTATATTCCCTGGAAATTTCGGCCCGGTGGTTCTTCAGGAATTCCAGGAGGCTGTCCTTGCTGGTCGTAATGTGGGCCCTTGTTTCCTCCCGCGCTTTCGGCCTGTCCCCAGAAAGAATGGCGTCGATGATCGCAAGGTGTCCCCAGGTGAACTGGGTGATGGGGGACCGTTCGACGGAGAAGGGCCTGCAGAGGTTGATCAGGTCGGAGATGTTGTTCAGCATCAGCGCAAGGAAGTGGTTTGTGCAGGCCTGGTAAAGCATGAGGTGGAAGGCCCTGTCTTCACTGACATACGTCTCGGCAGGCGTTGCATCGGTCATTTCCTCGAAGATCTTTTTGAATTTCAGAAGCTCTTCCTCAGGCGGCTGGGCGCACAGGTTTTCAACGGCGAGAATTTCCAGCTCCGTTCTCAGCTCGTACAGATCTGCCGCGTCCTTCATGCTCGGCAGGGTAACAAACGCTCCCCGTCTGGGCGTCAATGTAACAAGCCCCGTCTGGGCTAGCTGGCGGATTGCCTCCCGGACAGGGGTCCTGGATACGGCCATCTGTTCTGCCAGCTCGATTTCCGAAAGCTTCGAACCCGGCCGGATAGAGCCGTCGACGATGGCTTCCCTCAGTTTTTCAAACACTATCTGCCGCAGTCCCTGGTTAAATGCAGGCGACAACGAGTTTTTTTCCACAAGAATTGACCTCCCCGTACAGCACAATGTACTCATTATACTGCATGAGAAGTACTTGGAAAAGTGCCTGAAACAACTTTATGGACAGGTTGTCGGGTCTCCTTTTTTCGCCCGTTCCAGGTGGTCGTACCACAGGGAGAGGGCGTAAATTGTGTCCGAGAGCCGGTTGATGTATCTGTACGCATCCTCGGCAAGTTCTCCTGTCCTGAAAAGGCCGACGGCCACGCGCTCAGCCCTTCGGGCTACGGTCCGGGCTACGTGAAGGGAAGCTCCGGGAGTGGAATCGCCCGGCCGAACAAAACGGAAAGACTTTCCCGTCACTTCCGCCACTTTCCCGGTGAATTCCTCCAGCATGCGGATATCCGGGCAGGACATTCCTGGGTATAGGGCTATATACCCCATGAGCTTCCCCAGTTCCTGTTCAAGTGAACACAGCCGTTCGCAGATCTCGGGATATTCGCACAGGGACCGGGCCATTCCGACGTGGGCCTGGCATTCATCAAGAGTCCCGTAGGTTTCTACTCTCGGATGGTCCTTTGGAATTCTTTCCCCGTTTCCAATGGACGTCTCCCCCTTGTCGCCGCCCTTTGTAGTGATCCAGACATCACCCATGGAAGACACCCGTCTCAGTCCTTTCCGCAGCCTGCGCAGTGTTCGCAGCTTCCTTCGGCGCACCCTCCAAGGGTGGAGAAGACTACGCGGATAAGGGCGTCGGTGAGCACCCCGGGAGGCAGGGCCTGGTACTCTCTGCCCTCAATTCCAAGGGTCCTGGTCTTGAAGGATGTGCCTTCGGGGAGCAGGCACCCCTCACACTCTTCGTAGCTCACCGGGACTCCAAGAACCTCCTCGATGCTTTTTTCTTCTGGGATTCCCATTTCCGGCGCGTAAAAAGAGATATAGTTCAGTTTTCCCGCGTTTCTCTCCGTTACGGCGTGGATTTCCATGACCTGGAGGACCGGCTGTAAATCCAGGTTCGCAAGCTTCGGCGAAAGCTGTTCGATCATGGAAAGAAGAATCCTGTTTGTTTCGGCGCAGGGAAAACACGTCGCCCCGGAATCCTCTGCAGGAACGTACTGCCGTATGAACAGTTTATTCATCCGTTTGCCCCTCCTTTTTTAATGCTCCCATTATACACTTCGCCAGGAAAGGGAAAGGGAAGCCGGGCAGGAATTGTATAGCCGATCAACATGATATAATTACAATGTTTTATAACAAAACCAATTAGCAAAGGAGATGATTTCCATGAAAAAATACTCGAAATTCCATTTTCTGCTCCTCGCACTGGCTGCTTTTACCCTGTTCTTTGCAG
>JAPXRK010000293.1:0-2909 GCA_033813575.1 Synergistales bacterium | reverse complement strand
AACTGTCCCTGCTGTGTTAATATATGGCTGCACTATCGATATTGTCAGAAAAAAAGGAGGAGAGTGCCCCATGGCTTCGCTGAACATCGATCTTATGAAGCTCACTTCACCCGTTGCTGTTCGCCGGCCGGAAGAGGCTTCATCGAAAACCCGTTCCGCGGGTACAGGCCTTTCTTTTGAAGAGCTTCTCCAGGATTCCATGAAGAGGGTGAACGATCTCCAGGTTGAATCCGACGGCCTGGTGAACAAGCTTGCCACGGGGGACGTGGATGACATTTCCCGCGTGGTCCTCGCTTCCCAGAGAGCGGAGTTCGCTCTCCGGATGATCACCGAGGTCAGGAACAAACTGCTTGACGCTTACCAGCAGCTCGGCCGGATGCCTGTGTAAGGGCCCGCGTGAATGGACTGGTTCCGAAGGTTCTCCTCCCGTCTCGGACTTTTCTGGTCTTCCCTCAAGCCGTGGCAGAAACTCTCCATCGTCGGGGCCTCCCTGCTGGTGGTCTCCGCCCTTGCCCTTGCGGCCTACTGGGCGGGGAAGCCCTCCTATGAACCGCTCTTTTCCGCCCTCGAAGTGGAGGACCAGTCGGCCATAGTGGCCTACCTTCGGGAAAACCGGATCGACTACAAGCTTGACCCGGCAGCGAACGCCATCCTCGTTCCCCGGGACATCGTCTACGAAACCCGTCTCAGCCTGGCCCAGGGCGGCCTTCCGAAAGGAGGCAGCGTGGGTTACGAGATCTTCGACACCACGAAGATGGGGCTGAGCGAATTCCAGCAGAAAATCACCTACATACGGGCTCTCGAAGGAGAGCTGGAGCGGACCATCCGCCAGATCGACGCGGTGGACTACGCCAAGGTGAACATCGTCATCCCTGAGCAGCGCCTCTTCCTCGAGCAGCAGCAGCCCTCCACGGCATCGGTCCTCGTCCGCCTGAAAACGGGGATGCAGATCGGACCGGACCAGGTGAAATCCATAGTGCACCTCGTGTCCCACGGAGTCCAGGGCCTGCTCCCCGAGAACATAACGGTCGTGGACACTTCGGGCAAGGTCCTCTCGGACCTGCTCGACCAGGATCTGCTCATCTACGGCCAGGGCGGCGACGGCCGGACGGTCTCCTCTGTTCAGCGGGAGCTTGAGCGGCAGCAGGAACGGGAACTCGAAAACAAGGTCCGGATCATGCTCGAACGGGTGTTCGGTCCCGGGCGGGTCGTGGTCCGGATCAAGGTTGACATTGACTTTGACCGTCGTACAAGCTCCTCGAAGGAATTTATTCCCGGAGAAACGGGCAGGGGCGTCCTCCGGAGCCAGCAGAACATGGAGGAGACCTATACCGGAACGGGAGGCCCCATCGGGGGGCCGCCCGGGACCACCACGAACATCCCCGGCTACGCCGTCGCCCAGCAGCAGGGAACGGCGAGCGAATACAACAAGACGGAAACCACGAACAACTACGAGATCACCACCCGGGAGACCCAGCAGGTGGTGACCCCCGGCACCATCAGGCGCCTTTCGGCCTCCGTCCTGGTGGACGGAGACCTCGAGCAGGACAGGCTGACGGAACTCCGGGCCCTCGTGGCGCCCGCCCTGGGAGTGGACGCGGCCAGGGGAGACCAGCTCGTGATCCAGTCAATGAAATTCTCCACCACCTTTGCCGACAGCCTGGCGGAACAGCTGCAGGCCCAGCAGAGAATGCAGCTGATCATCGCCCTTGTCGCCGCCGCGGTGGTTCTTCTCCTCGCCGCCCTTGCCGGGGTTTTGTGGATGAAGAGACGCAGGTCCAGAAAAGCCATGCTCCCTCCCCCGGAGGAGCGGAAGCGCATACCGAGCATCCAGGAGCTGCTTTCGTCACCGGAACTGCTTGAGGCCCAGGGAGAACTGGCCGTACTGGAAGAACAGCTTCGCGCCTACGCGAGAAGCAAGCCTGAAGAGATAGCCAACCTTACCCAGGACTGGCTTGCCGACGAGTCATAGGAGGTGGGGCCATGGCGAATACAGCGACCAAGGGACTGACAGGAAGGGAAAAAGTGGCCATCCTCATGGTGGCCCTTGGAAACGAAGTGGCGGCAGAAATCTACAAGCGGCTCGACGATGCCACCATCGAGATCGTCACCCTTGAAATCGCGAACCTGAGAAAGGTGACCCCCGAACAGCGGCTCGGAGTGCTGAAAGACGCCCAGGAAATGCTTCTCGCCAGGGAGTACATGGCCAGGGGCGGCGTGGACTATGCCCGGGATATCCTCGAGAGGGCCCTGGGCCCTGAAAGGGCGCAGAACCTTCTCACACGGATCACTGCCAGCCTTCAGGTCCGGCCCTTCGACTTCATGCGGCACACCGACGCCCAGCAGATCCTCGGCTTCATCCAGGGAGAACATCCCCAGACCGTGGCCCTCATCATGTCCTACCTCGAGCCCCAGCAGGCGGCGTCCATCATCGGCGGCCTTCCCGGGGCCATGCAGGCCGAAGTGGCCAAGCGGATCGCCAGGATGGACCGGATCACTCCGGAAGTGCTCCGGGAAGTGGAGCGCGTGCTGGAAAGGAAGCTGAGCACTGTCATGGGACAGGACTTTACCCTTGCAGGCGGCATCGACGCCATCGTGGACATAATAAACAACGCCGACCGCGCCACGGAGCGGAACATCATGGAACACCTGGAAGAGAACGACCCCGAACTCGCGGAAGAAATCAAGCGGCGGCTCTTCGTCTTCGAGGACATCATCAAGATGGACGACCGGTCCCTCCAGAGGGTGCTCCGCGAGGTGGAGATGAAGGAGCTCTCCCTGGCCCTCAAGGGCGCCACCGAAGAGCTCCGGGGAAAGTTCTTCAAGAATATGTCCAAGCGGGCCTCCGAAATGCTCAAGGAGGATATGGACTACATGGGCCCCGTCAGGGTGAAGGATGTGGAAGAAGC
>JAPXRK010000292.1:0-2910 GCA_033813575.1 Synergistales bacterium | reverse complement strand
TGGCCGGAACGGCCATCTTCAGGGGCAGGGTGTCATCCTTCCTGTCCAGGCCGTCGCGGACGTTGATGATCCTCTGGAGCTGCCACGCCCGCTCGCCGAACTTCACCAGATCCTCCACCGGAACATCCTTCCCCGTAAGATACCTGTAGGCCGTCCGGATCTCCGTCAGGGTCAGGCCGCCGCCTCCCATCATGAACTGGCAGATGGTCATGCAGTTCATCAGGACGCTCACGTCCTGGTGGACCACCGCCGTCTTCGCGGCAAACTCCGGTGTCTGCCTGTCATAGGGGCCGTCCTGGCCGAGCTCCGGGAAATACCCCCCGAGGGCGCTCGTCTGGGGGTTGCCCCGTTCGTGGCAGGCTCCCCTGGTCCCCACCGCATAGTTCACCCCGAGAGCGTACACTGCCCGGGGATCATGGGCCGGATAATCCATGTTCTTCACTTCCACAGTGATCTTTTCCGCTTCCCTGCCGATTTTTTTCGCAGCGCCCCGGATACCTTCCCGGAACCATCCGCCCATACCGGTCAGCGTCCCTATCTGTTCCACCATGGAGAGCAGGACGTCCGGGTCGCCCCATTTCAGGGACAGACCGCCGGTGTCCCGGGGGGTGATCCAGCCGTACTCCCAGCACTCCATGAGAAAGCCGATCCAGGCGCCGCAGGAGATGGTGTCTATCCCCAGGCGGTTGGCCATGTCATTGGCCTTCGCCACGGCACCCAGGTCCTCCACCAGGAGGTTGCTCCCCATCATGGCGATAGTCTCGTATTCGGGACCGTTCCCCTCCAGCACCGTTCCGTCCGGATATTCGAACCGGATATGGCGGTGGCACCCAATGGGGCAGTTAATGCAGGGAAGGGGCTTCACTTTCAGGTACTCCGTGTAGCGGGGAGCTCCGAGGAGGGAAGCTCCCCTCTTGTTCTCGTCCCCCCTCCAGTACTTGATGGGAGTGTCGCCGATCCCTTCGAGGGGAACGATGACCCGGGGCGTCCCGTGGGCCCGGAACTTCTCCCCCTGCCCGGAGAGCAGTTTGAACGTCTCCTTCGCGAACTCCGCCGCCTTCTCCGGGTCATGGACGGGAACGTCCCTCGTTCCCCAGGCGGCAACGGCCTTCAGGTTCTTCGAGCCCATGACGGCGCCCGCCCCTCCGCGCCCGGCAAAGCTGTGCCCGTCGCAGGAAATGCAGGCAATGGGGTGCATCATCTCCCCTGCGGGGCCGATGTTCAGGGCGTTGATTCGCCTGTCGCCCAGGTCTTCCTTTATAAGTTCTCCCGTTTCGATGGTATCCTTCCCCCACAGGAACGCCGCGTCCCGGATCTCGGCGCCGCCGTCCTTTATGAACACGTAGACCGGGCTGTCCGCCCGCCCCTCGAAGACCACGGCGTCGAAGCCGCACTGCTTGAAATAGGGGGCCCAGTGGCCCGTACCAGCCGACTCGAGGAAGGTTCCCGTGAGGGGCCCCTTGGTGATGACGCTCCATTTGCCGTTGCCGGGGAACTTCACTCCCTGGAAGGGCCCCACGGCAAAGATGAGCTTGTTCTCCGGGGAGAGAGGGTCCACCTTCGCCGGAGTCTCCTCGAGGAGAATCTTCGCGCCGAGGGCTGAGCCCCCGAGCAGGAGGCCGAAGGTCTCCTCCGGAATATCGTCGGTCCTGCAGACCCTGTTCGTCAGGTCCACCCGAAGTAGTTTTCCCCAATAACCGTACATGATTCCACCTCCTGATGTCCGGAAACCGCCGGAGCGACCGGATATTGTACACTTCCATGGAATTATAGTCTAAATTCTGCGGCTTTTTATTGCAACAGGCCGTAAAAAAAACCTCCCCGGCCGGCTGCCGGGGAGGCCTTTTTCCGTGTGTCCCGGGGGAGTTCAGATTCTTTGACGGATCGTATCGATGATGGTGCCGTCCCGGTACTCCACTATTCCTATAACATTGTCCCCGAAGGAAGGGGTTTTCGGAATTCCGGTGAATTCCTCGGCCGTTTTCTTCAGGTCACCTATCTCCATCAGCGGAATGCCTTTCCCCCGCAGATTCTCCAGGAGGTCTTTTCTTCGTGGATTGACCGCCACGCCCCGTTCCGTGACCACCACGTCCACCGTTTGTCCCGGGGTAGTCACCGTCAGGACGCTGTCCACGATCATGGGCATCCTTCCCCGGAACAGGGGAGTCACTATGACCGTCATCGCCGCACCGGCCGCGGTATCCATGTGTCCGCCGATGCCGTGGAGAAGCACACCGTCCGATTCGGTGTTCACATTGACGTTGAAGTCCATATCCACCTGGGTTGCCCCGAGAACGGCCACGTCAAGCATATCCACCGCGCATCCCTTCGAGGCCGTATTGGCGTAGAAGGACGCGCTCATTTCCGCATGCCCGCGGTTCGAGGCGAGGGAGGCCACGGCCTCGAGGTCGAAGGACTGGACATCAAGCAGGGATTCGAAGAGCCCCTCTTCCAGCATTTCCACGCTCTGGCCGGTGATTCCGCCGGAAATGAAACTCCCCCTGATGCCGGCAGCCTTCATTCGTTCGCGGATAAAGGCGGACGCGGCGAGAGATATACCCCCCGCTCCGGCCTGCATGGAGAAACCGTCCGTGAACAGGCCGCTCTCCTCCACCACTTTCGCCACATGCTCCGCGATGATGAGCCGAAGAGGATCCCGGGTGACCCTGAGGGTTCCTGACACGATTTTTTCCGGTACGCCGATGCTCTCCACGGGAACGACCCAGTCCACAAGAGTCTGGGGGATGGAGAAGGGAACGGCCGGGTATGAAACAAGGTTGTCCGTAACGGCGATTACCCTGTCGGCATACTGTGCATCCGTAAAGGCATACCCGAGGGAACCGCAGGCCGAGGGGCCCGAAATACCGCTCAGGTTCCCCATGGCATCGGCGGCAGGGGCCTGCGCGCTAC
>JAPXRK010000291.1:0-2923 GCA_033813575.1 Synergistales bacterium | reverse complement strand
TATCCGCCGCGCCGGAGACAACACCGTTCACGTCAAGGTCAAGGACCCACTCAAGGGAAAGGCGGTGCTCGGCGGCGGTGCTTCCCGACACGGTCCGTCCCTGGAGCCCGCTTCCGGAGGGCGTGGAGAGGTGCCTGCCCCAGAGGGACGGCGGAGTCTCGTTGGGGCTGCTCCCCTGCCCGAGGTCACAGTAGAAGGGGGAGATTCCGGAGACGTTGAGCTCCACCACCGGACGGATCACCGCGGCTTCCGGCGCCGGGGAGGATGAGTCGAAGGGGTGGGCGGCAAGCCAATGGAGCCTGCTCTCCCATCCGGCCTTCCGGATCCACCGGTGCAGGAGAAGGACCTTCTCCCAGCCCGTCCAGGGACCTTCCCCTGGAATGTCCGGCCGGACGAAAGACGGAGGGAAGCCCTGGGAAAAGCCGGGGGCCCTGTTCATCCAGTCGATGAGGGCATCTCCCGCCTTGAGTTTGTTGGCCTGGCCGAGAATGGCCTGCACTGCCGCAGGGGGCTGGGGAACGAGGGTGCCCTCCAGGGCGCCCAGGTACCTCGCCAGGGCTTCCGTGCCCTTTCTGGTGCTGAAGGAAAGGAAAGCCCGGTCGTCGCTTTTGAGGGTCCGCCCGCTCCAGGCGGGGCTGTTCACCATGTCCCACAGGAGCTTCTCGCCCCCCGCCGCCTTCTCGCGGCGGGGTTCGCCCGCCCCTTCGGCAGCGACGAAAAGCTCCATTCCGGCAGGGACGTTCACCGTCACTTTCTGCTCCCACAACGGAAGGGTTTCGTTCACCCAGAGGAGGTCTTCAACGGCGAACCGCTTGGGAAAGACTTCGTTCAGGGAGAGGACGATGATGAATTCCTCCTGGATGTCGGGGAAAAGGACCTCGGTGAACGGGATGCCGTTCACTTCTCCCTTCCTCGGCAGGACCGGGCTGAGAATTCGTCCCGACCCGGGATCGTACAGAGCCGCGGAGAGAACCTCCGCGGCCCCTCCTTCGGGAACGGGGATGCTCCACCGGGTCCATCGGTCGTCAATCCCCCGCCGGGCGAGGACAACCAGGGTGGTCTTCCGGTTCATGGATCCGTCGGCGCCGAGGGAATACTCCGAGTCCTTCAGCCATATCACGCCGTCGCTCCCTGGGTGGTCCGAGAAGTGGGGACACTCCTGGATCATCCTGGGGATGTTCAGCGCAGGGGCTGCACCGTAGGCAGCGGTCCCTCCGGCCCAGCAAACCGCCAGGAGAAGAGCGGCAAAAAACGGAACCGCTCCGGGAAAACCACTTCTGATCTTCATTCTCATGCTTCCATCCCCTTCCCCGCGCCCAAACCTACTTGCCGGCGCCGCAGCAATGCTTGTATTTTTTTCCGCTGCCGCAGGGGCAGGGATCATTCCGTCCCACCTTGGGGCCTCTTTTCACAGGCTGCCGGGGCCCCTCTCCCGCCGGTGCGGGCTGTTCGGCGCTCCCGCGGAAGGGAAGGACGAACTCACGGCTCTCCCTCCGTTCCGAAGGTCCTCCCCTGCCCGTGTCGGACACCACCCGGACCCTGAAGGCGAGTTCCGCCACCGATTCCCTGACCCGCTCCATCATTCCCTGGAACAGGTTGTAGGATTCAAACTGGTACTCCAGGAGGGGATCCTTCTGGCCGATGGCCCTGAGGCCGATTCCCCGGCGAAGTTCGTCCATGGCCAGCAGGTGGTCCTTCCACCCGTTGTCCAGGGTGTGGAGGATGAGGAACCGGAGCAGCGCTCCGCCCTCCTCTTCGCCAAGGGTTTCCACCTTGCTGAGGAAGCGGTTCCGGATCTCCTCCTTCAGGCCGTCTTTCCTGGCGAGCATGTCCCTGGGGTTGTCCACTCCGTCGAGATGTTTCTCGAGGCCGGCCCCGAAAATGGCCTTCAGCCTGGCCTGGGCCCTTCCCGGGTCGGACTCCCCTTCCTCGGGGAAGTACTTCTCGAGGATATCCTCCACCACGCCGTCAATCACTTCCCAGACGTGGTCCACGATACTCCCGTCGCTCAGAATCTGCTGCCTCTCTGTATAGACGGCCTCCCGCTGGCGGTTCATCACGTTGTCGTAGGCAAGGAGCTGCTTCCGTATGTCGAAGTGCATCTCCTCCACCTTTTTCTGGGCGGAGGCGATGGCCTTTGTGAGAAGGGGATGCTCGATGGACTCCCCTTCCTCCATACCGAGCTTCTCCATGAGCCCCTGGATCCGCTCCGATCCGAAGAGGCGAAGGAGGTCGTCCTCCAGGGAAAGGTAGAACCGGCTCGAACCGGGGTCACCCTGCCGCCCCGCCCGTCCACGGAGCTGGTTGTCGATCCGCCTGGCCTCGTGGCGTTCCGTTCCGATGATCTTGAGGCCGCCGAGCTCCTTGACCCTTTCCCGTTCCGCGCGGCACTGCTCCCGGAACTTCGCAAGGAGGGAGGCGTGCACTTCCTGCTCTTTCGAGGGTTCGGGAGTTTCGGACCGGAGGGCTTCCCTTGCCAGGAACTCCGGGTTTCCTCCAAGAAGGATGTCCGTTCCGCGGCCCGCCATGTTGGTGGCCACCGTGACGGCTCCCAGGTGGCCGGCCTGGGCCACGATCTGGGCTTCCCGCTCGTGGTGCTTGGCGTTGAGCACCTGGTGGGGGATCTTCCGGGCCTTCAGGAGTTTGCTGATCCTCTCGGAGTTTTCGATGGATGTGGTTCCCACGAGGACCGGGCAGCCCAATGTGTGGGACTCCTGTATCTCGTCGGCCACGGCTGCGAATTTCTCGGTCACAGTGCGGTAGATGGCGTCGGGATTATCTTCCCGGATCATGTCCACGTTGGTGGGGACCACGATGACCTCGAGGCCGTAGATCTCCTTGAATTCCTCGGCCTCGGTGGCGGCTGTTCCGGTCATTCCCGCCAGCTTGCGGTACATGCGGAAGTAATTCTGCAGGGTGATGG
>JAPXRK010000290.1:0-2928 GCA_033813575.1 Synergistales bacterium | reverse complement strand
GAGATCAGCAGGGAGGCGGCCATGGTGACCGACAGGCCCGGAATGGCGCCGACCCAGATGCCGGCAAAGACGCCGACCCAGATGAGAAGCATCATCTCCCAGCTCAGGAAGGGTATAAGGAAATACTGAAGATTTTGTTCCATGAACAGGCAGCCCCCTTACGGCAGAATGACCAGGAAAAGGTAGCGGAAGACCGCAACCAGGACCGCGAGGGAGGCCGCCGAAATCAGCAGTGCCCGGACGATGTTCTTCCCTCTCTGCAGATACACCATGCCGATGACCATAAATGCATAGGATGACACGATAAAATGAAGCCTTGGCAGTACAAAGCAGTATGCCACGAGCAAAACCAGGACCACTACCACGTCAATGGGGAGAAGATACCCGATAAGGGTCGATGACGCTTCGGGTTTCTTTCTCCGCAAGGCCTTGAAAAAATTGACCGCCGAGCATGCCATGATAAGCGTGGAGGCGAGCTTGGGGAAAACGGAAGGTGAAGAATATTCTCCGCTCGTCATGTCGAGGGCAAAATAGTATCCGAAAGCGCCGAGAAAAAAACCTAAGGCAGCGATCCCAAGTTCTCCCGGTTTTCTCTGCGCCTCGGGAACGTATTTCGAGAGTTCCTTCTCTCCTGCGGCCGCTTCCGGGCCTGTCCCTTCAGCCTCAAATTCCCTGATTTCTTCCATCTCAGTGTTTCACGTCCTTCCGTTGCTGATGCCTGACTCCGGTCCCGATACAAGAGGGGACGGGCCGAAACGGGAGTTCCGGTCCATCCCCGATTATACACTACGGAACATTATTTTTTCGGTTCAGGTATGTTGAAGTCGGCGGGAGATTTTTTCGCTCCCCCGGCGTTGTAGATAAGCCAGCTCGCCGTGGATTCGAATTTCTCCAGGAATTTCACAGCTTCCTCGCCTGTGGCGCCGTTCTTGAAACCGCCGGAGTTCTGCACGTACTCCTCGAACCGGGGCTCCGCCATGGCCTGGGTGAAAGCGTCGCTGAGCTTGGCCACGATATCGTCCGGAGTTCCCTTTTTCACAAAGACACCATAGAACGGCCCCCAGGGAAGGTACTGGGCATACTCGGGATAGATTTCCGTGATGGCCGGTACATCGGGAAGCTGGGGAACCCTCTTCGTGGTGAGCACGGCAAGACCGCGGAGCCGGCCGGCCCGGATGTACTCCACCGACGTGGAGAGGGCCAGGGGCATGACATCGGCATGGCCGCCCATGACCGCCGTAGCTCCGGGACCGTCGCCGTCGAACTGGATGTAGTTGAAGTCCGTTCCGTGGATATTTTTCATCATGGCTCCCGCAACGTAGGGAAGCCCCCCCACACCTGAAGTGGCCATGCGGATCTTCTTCTCGCCCTTCGCCGCCTCCACCAGTTCCTGCATGGTCTTGTAGGGGGTGTCGGGGTTGACGCAGATGACAACGGCGCCTTCCACGGCGATGACGATGGGCTGGAGGTCATGGAAGCTCAGGGGGGAGAGGCCGAGAACCCTGTAATTGGCGGGGTTTTCCGCACCGTAGAGCAGGGTGTAGCCGTCCTCGGGGGAGTTCACCGTGAGAGTCGTGGCCACCGCACCGGAGGCGCCCGTTTTGTTCTGGAGAATGATGGTCTGCCCCAGCTTCTGCTCCACCAGGGGTGTGACAGCCCGGGCGAAGTTGTCGGTGCCGCCCCCGGCTCCCCACATGATCAGTCCCTGGATGTTCTTCTCAGGATACGCCGCCGCTCCCGCCGAAGCGAGAAGAAATACCAGCACAACCGAAAGTCCGAATACTGCCGCTTTTCTCATTCATCTTCCTCCTTTATGTGTCTGTTTTCCGTTCCGGTTTTCCCGGACCGGTTTTCTAAATCAGCCCCAGGGAGGGGCGGATCAGCCTTCACGCTTGTTCGTCGGATCGTAAAACTCGCCGAAGAGCACTTCCTCGGATGGTGCATCGATAAGAATGGGTTTGGCGACCCAGGTGCTGTTCATGTAATGCTTCAGGGCGATGTTCTCCGAAACCTGGTTGCCGCCCCAAGTCCCGCACCCCATGCTCGACGTCATAGGCATGCCGTTGTTGGCGCTTCCTGCATTCGCCTTTGATTGGGGCTGCCGGACCATGATCCTGGTGACAGGCGCCCTCAGTGCAAGGGCATTGATATGTTCGTCGTTGTGGCTGTAGATGCCGCAGGAATGGCCCCGGCCGCCGACCTTATATATCTCGTCCATCATTTTGAGGGCATTTTCGAAGTCTCCTTCGTAGCGGTACAATGCGAGAAGCGTTGTCAGCTTTTCACCGGAGAACTTGTACTCCATGCCGATACCATCCCCGACCACCATGACGAATTTCCTGTCCTCGGGGATCTCGAATCCGGCGGCCCTGCAGAGCTTCTGTGGAGAGACCGCCACTGTGTCTACGATCCTGTGCCCATCTTCGTCCCACATGGCCTTTTTCAGCATCTCCCGCTGTGCGTCGTTCGCAAGATACCCTCCTTCCTTCTGGAGCTGAGCCACCATTTGATCGTAAATGCCTCCGTAGATGATGAGGTTTCCGTCAGCTGAACAGCCGGAGCCGAAGTCGGAAGTCTTGCTGATCCTGGTATTCCTGGCTGCCTCCCCGATATCCGTGGTTTCGTCAAAGATCATGGTGGCGTTGCCGGCGCCCGAGCAGTACGCAGGCTTCCCGGAGCTATGGGCCGCCTTACTCATGGCAGGCCCGCCAGTCGCCATGATAAGATCGCCCATGGTCATGAGCTCTTCGACGACGGCCATGTTGACCTCGGAAATGCACTGGAGGAAATCCTCAGGCTCACCGATGGAACGAAGCCCCTGGCGCATCTTCTCCACCACTTCGAAGGTGGTCTTCTTCGTCCTGGGATGGGGGGAGAAGACCACCACGTCCCTGGCCTTCAGGGCATAGATGGCCGTGACGATGGGTG
>JAPXRK010000289.1:0-2931 GCA_033813575.1 Synergistales bacterium | reverse complement strand
GAGGAAAACAGCGCTGTCAAGGGAAGAAAACTCCTCATCACCGACGGTGTGTTCTCCATGGACGGCGACATTGCGAAGCTTCCGGAGATCGTGGACCTGTGCGAGAAACACGGGGTGATCGTGGCGGTGGATGATGCCCACGGCGAAGGCGTTCTGGGGAGGGGCGGCCGGGGCATCGTTGACCACTTCCACCTCCACGGCCGCGTGGACGTGGAGATCGGCACCATGTCCAAGGCATTCGGTGTCATGGGCGGAATGGCGGCGGGAAGCGCGGTCCTCGTGGATTATCTTCGCCAGAAGGCCAGGCCGAACCTTTTCAGCAGCGCACTTACAATTCCCGATGTGGCCGCCAACCTCGCATCGGTGGAGATCCTCCAGGAGAGCGAGTCCCTCGTGAAGAAACTGTGGAGCAACGGGGATTTCCTGAAGAAGGAACTGAAAGCAATGGGCTTCGACACGGCACACAGCGAGACGCCCATCACGCCTGTGATCATAGGCGAAGCGTCAGACGCCAAGACCTTCAGCGCGAAACTCTTCGAGAGGGGAGTTTTTGCGACGGCCATCGTTTTTCCCACGGTCCCGCGGGGTACCGCACGGATCCGGGCAATGGTTTCGGCCGCCCATTCCGAGAATGACCTGAGATTCGCAGTCGAGCAGTTCGCCACCGTAGGCAGGGAAATGAGGCTCATCTCATGAAGAGGATCATCGTTACAGGTTCAGGAGGACAGATAGGGGTGGAACTTACCCCGTACCTGAGGAAAATTTACGGTGCGGAGAACGTTCTTGCCACGGCCAGGAGAAACATACCAGGCCCGGTCTCCGAGGGTGGCCCCTTCGAGCTGCTCGACGTGCGCGACGGAAAAGCATTTTCTGACCTGATCGGCTCCTACAGGGCGGACACGGTGATCCACCTTGCAGGCGTCCTCTCGGCAAAAGGGGAGGCAGACCCCCTTTCATCGTGGGATATCAACGTGTGCGGCTCATGTACAGCATTGGAAGCGGCCCGTGAAAAAGGCGCAGCCTTCTTCTTCCCGAGTTCGATCGCGGCTTTCGGACCCACGACCCCCGCAAAGAACACCCCCCAGGACACTCTCCAGCGGCCCACGACCATCTACGGCGTGGCAAAGGTGACCATGGAACTGCTCTGCGACTACTACCACAAAAAATTCGGCATGGACACCCGGGGACTCCGTTTCCCGGGACTGATCAGCTACGAGGCCCTTCCCGGAGGCGGAACCACGGACTACGCCGTGCACATCTACTACGACGCGGTGAAAAAGGGCAGCTACACAAGTTTCATCGCCGAGGGCACCTACATGGACATGATGTACATGCCCGACGCACTCGCGGCCGTGGTAAAGCTTATGGAGGCTGATCCTTCGAAGCTGGTCCACAGGAACGCCTTCAACATCTCCGCCATGAGTTTCGAGCCCGAGCAGATCGCGGCATCGATCCGGAAATTCATGCCGGAATTCACCATGGATTACGACGTCGATCCTCTCAGGCAGGGCATCGCCGAATCGTGGCCGGATTCCCTTGACTGCACCGCAGCCCGTGAAGAATGGGGATTCACGCCCAAGTACGACCTGGACCGGATGACAGGGGATATGTTGAACCGGCTGAAGGAAAAATAACGAATCACTGAAAGCCCCCAGGGAGTTCCGGGGGCTTTTTATTACCTGGTTATAATATGCTTTATTATGGTCTATTCTATTATTTTATGTAAATTTCTCTATATAGACAACAAAGCCAACATTTGGGTGTGCCTGAATTGAAAATCACCGCGATGTGTTGTATCCTTATCCAACATTGTGCCGGGAAGAAATGCATTCCGGTACTCTCATGAAAAAACTCACATCACGGAAAATTTCAGCGGAAATGAAAAGGACGTGCTTTTTCAACACAGAAGATCCCCGAAAGGAGAAAGGCATCGTGAACACAATCAGGAAAGGCGGCTGGGTTCAGATCGAGTGGACGCTCCTCGAACCCTGGGAACGCCCGGAACATCTTCCCCCTGAAACCCGCAAAGTTCCGCTTCGCATGAGGGCGAAAGGCATACTCCAGGAAGACGCTTCCCCGGGAGAAACTGCAAGGGTGCTTTCCACATGCGGCCGCATCCTCAGCGGGACACTTGTCGCGGAAAATCCGCCCTTCACCCACTCATTCGGGCCTCAGATCCCGGAGTTCATAGGGCTCGGCGATTCACTTCGGTCATTATGGGGGAATCAGGATGAATAATTCCTATGCGGCTGTCATGGCCCGCAAAAACGAAATCATGAAAAAATCCCTGCTCATGGATTTCGGACAGTTCGAACAGGGGAAGATCTCCTTCGATTACGAGGGAATGATGAACCAGTACGGATACACCCTCGAGGAGATACGCAAAATCCAGAGGGACGCCCATGTAGGAGACACTCCGCTCATAGAGCTTCACAACCTGACCCGGACAGCCCGGGCTCTCTCCCCCAGGGGCAAGGGTGCCCGCATCATGATAAAGGATGAGGCAGCGAACCCTTCCGGGAGCTTCAAGGACCGCAGGGCGTCCGTATCGTGCCATTTCGCACAGGCGAAAGGTTTCCCGGGAGTGGCTGCGGCCACGAGCGGGAATTACGGCGCCGCACTTGCGTCCCAGGCGAATATCAGGAACCTCAAGACCATCATTGTCCAGGAAGTATTTGACAGCCTGGGCAGGGGACAGCCTGAGATCGTGGAAAAGACAAGAAAATGCGAGGCTCTGGGAGCGGAAGTCATCCAGACAAGCGTGGGTCCCGAACTTTTCTACTATCTTCTCAGGGTTCTTGAGGAAACCGGTTTTTTTAACGCCTCGCTCTATACACCGTTGAGTATCGCCGGCATCGAGACGATCGGGTATGAGATCGCCGAGCAGTGCAGAAAGCTTCACGGCGGACTCCCTGCCGCCGTGGTGATCAC
>JAPXRK010000288.1:0-2946 GCA_033813575.1 Synergistales bacterium | reverse complement strand
CAGGGGGAGCAGTTCCTCGATGGCGTCCATCACTTTCCACGCTCCCGCCCCGACAAGGCCCTCCGGGGGAAAATTCCCGGTTGTGAGCCCTACGGACAGGATCCCTGCCGCAGCCGCAGCCGTCATGTCGTCCGCCGTATCTCCCACGAAGAGGGTGTCATCCTTCCCGAACCCCAGCTCGGCCATGCCCTTCAGGATCATGTCCGGGGCAGGCTTGGCGTTCTCCACATCGCCCATGCCCACTACGGATCGGAAATATCCGGAGAGCCCGGTGGCCTTCAGCGGATTGACCGGCGACTGCCGGTTGGAGGCTATTCCGAGGGCCACTCCCTTCTCCGTGAGAGCCTCGAGAACCGATACTGTTCCGGGGAAGGGAAAAATACCCGCAAACTCCTGCTCAAGAAAAAGGGCCCTGAACTCGGTGAGCCACTCCTCGTCAAAACGGTTCCATATCTTCATCCAGGATTCACGGATGGGAAGCCCGATAACGGACAGCACCTGCTCCCGGGTCACCGGAGGAAGCCCCTGCCGCTCCGCCACCATGTTCATGGTGTCCCTGATGGCGTAGCTGCTGTCCACGAGGGTCATGTCGAAGTCAAAAATCACGCATCGAAACACTCCATACCACCTCTTTCTCACTTCTCTTTAATGGTACCCTGCGGCCGGAAAAAAGAAAAGGACCGCCCCGAAGGACGGCCCCCTGAAACTTCTGAAATCACTGCCCCTCCAGCACCTTCAGGTTAGCCGCCAGGACCTTTCCAGGGAGCAGGTCCTCCAGGGCCTTCCGGTAGTGCTCCATCTCCACGCCGGGGATGAGCCCCTCCTTTGCCGCCCTCGACAGCAGGGCCACGTTCTGCATCCTCACGTCGGGAAGGTCCCTCTTTTCCGCCATGTGCCGGACGTTCAGCCGCCTGCAGGCCTCCTCCACATCTTCGGCGGAGACGGCGTCCGCTTTCCCGAGCCGGACGTCCAGAGGCTGCCAGAGAGTGTCGAAATAAAGCAGAACTCCTCCAGAGGCTGCATAGGCCTCCCCCGCGCGCAGGGCTTCAGTCCGCTCCAGGGCGAGGATCAGCGAGGCGGAGCCTTTTCGCACGAGCGGTGTGGTCACCTCGCCGCCGATCCTGACGAAGGACTCCACCATGCCGCCCCTCTGAGCGAGGCCGTGGGTGTCCACGCCGCAGACGGAAAGGCCCGCATGATCGGCGGCACGAATGACCGCCTCGCTCAGGAGGCCGATCCCCTGGCCTCCCACGCCGGACATGTAGATATCGAACCGCTTCATGCTGTCTCCCCTCCCCTGTTCTCCTTCCGAAGTCCGATGGCTTTCACCGGGCAGGTCTGGATGCAGGACCCGTCGCCGATGCACAGCTCCCGGCTCACGGTCACCGTTCCGTCCTCATCCCGCTGGAAGGACGGGCACCCGAAGGATTCCACGCACACGTGGAGGCGGTCGCACGTCTCCTGGTTCACATCCACCGACTTCCGTACGTAGTCCGGGTTACGCTGCTGTTCCCGGGTGTACTTGAGCATGCAGGGGTGCCGGGCGATCACCACGGAGAATCCCTCCTCGGCCATGGCTTCCTTCACCATCTCGATAAGCTTCCCCTGGCTGTAGGCGTCCACCTCCCGGATGCTCTTCACACCGAGCCCCTCGAGGACACCCCGGACGGGAATGGCCTCCGACGGGCCGTTGGCGTTCCGTCCCGCACCGGGGTGGTCCTGGTGGCCCGTCATTGCGGTGGTGCCGTTTTCCATGACGATGAGGGTCAGGTTGTGGTTGTTGAACACGGCATTCACCACTCCCGGAAGGCCCGCGTGGAAGAAGGTGGAGTCACCGATGAAGCTGACCACCTTCCGCGACCTGTTGAACAGGGAGAGCCCCGCCCCCGTCCCGGTGGAGTGCCCCATGGAGAGGAGCACCTCCCCCATTTCGTAGGGGGGCAGGAAGCCGAGGGTATGGCATCCGATGTCCGCCACGGTGATGTCCTCTTTGGCCAGGGCCTGCCGGATGGCATGGAACGCCGACCGGTGGCCGCACCCCGGGCACATCTGGGGCGGCCTGGGGGCCAGGGACGGCTGCCTCTTGGCCCCCCTGAGGGGAACCATGTCGGGCCATGTCTTGGCCAGCACTTCAGCCACCTTGTCGGGGGTGTACTCCCCGATCCGGTCGTCGTCGTCAGTCTTTCCTGTGATGGAAACCCTTATGCCCCTGTCGAAGGCCAGTGCCTTGATGTCCTTTTCCAGCACGTCGTCCAGTTCCTCGAGGACCTTCACCTGTCCGTGGGTGCGGAGAAACTCTTCCACGGCCTTTTCCGGCAGGGGGTACACGGCTCCCAGCTTCAGGATGTCAGGGGTCCGGTCCGAATCCTCCAGCACATCCAGGAGGGACCGGAACGGCAGCCCCGCGGTGATGACGCCTCTCGAGGAATCCGTCCCCTTCCTGACCTCGCAGAAGGCGGGGGAATCCATCTCGCATCCCGCAAGGGAAAGCCGGGCCAGGGACCTGCGCTTCATCTCCAGCGCGGCGGTCGTCAGGGGCACCATGGGGCCGCCCGAGGTGTCGAAACGGGATTCAGTACTGACGCTACCGCCCTTCCACGCCCCGAAGGCCACCTTTTCTTTTCCGTGGCATACGTGGGTGGTCATCCGGAGGATCACGGGCATCTTCTGCCGCCGGGACAGGGCCATGGCCTCGAGGTAGTACCGGTAGGCCTCCGACGGCGAGGACGGCTCCAGTACCGGGATGTAGGCCATCCGCGCGAAGTGCCGGTTGTCCTGCTCGTTCTGGGACGAGTTTGCCCCGGGGTCGTCGCCCAGGACGGCCACGAGCCCTCCCTCCAGTTCCAGGAGGGATAGCTGGACGAAGGAGTCGGCGGCCACGTTGAGCCCCACGCTCTTGAAGAAGACGCACGACGGGTGGCCGTTGAGCGATGCCCCGCAGGCCAC
>JAPXRK010000287.1:0-2950 GCA_033813575.1 Synergistales bacterium | reverse complement strand
AGCCTTGTGACGTTGAAGAGGGTGGACGTGAGGGCGATGCCGTTTCCCAGGTCCTTCTCGTCCTCCACGAGGCGGATGGTGAACCCCTGCCGGGCAGGGACCTCGAAGGCGTCCGAGGTGCCGATGATGGCCGCCAGGATGAGGATATGCCAGTACTCAACCGTCCCGGAGAGGGTCAGGACGGCGAGGGTGAGGGCATGGAGCATGCTGATGGTCTGGCAGATCATGATGACCTTCCGCAGGTTCCGCCCCTCGAGGAAGGCGCCTGTGAAGGATCCGAAGAGCAGCACGGGGATCTGGGTCATGAAATCCACCGTCCCGAGCAGGAGGGGAGAGCCGGTGATCCTGTAGACCAGCCAGTTCATGGCCACCCGCTGCATCCAGAGCCCCGAGAGGGAGACGATCTGCCCCATGTAGAACAGGCGGAAGTTCCGGTGCCGGAAGGCACGGAAAAGGGTGCTGTTTTCCCAGTTGGGCATGGCGGCCGCTTATCCTTTCCAGACCGCCCGGTACTTCTTGAGGAACCGGACCGGGTTGTAGGATTCCTTGGCCTGCCGGACGCCTTCCTCTCCCATGTCCTGCTCCCTGTTGGCCCACGCGAAATCCGGGCACGAGTGCTCCATGAAAGCCTGGTTGATGGCCTGGTACACTCCCTTGTAGTCTGCAAGCCCCTTTTCGAAGTGGACCACCACCATGTCCTCCGTCATGGGTTCCCCGACGGAATAGGCCACCATGTAGTCCCCCACGTAGAGGGCGCCGCACAGCAGGCCCGGCAGACGATCCCAGTTCTTCAGCACCCTGGAAATGGCATGGTTTTCCGCCCGGAGTCCGGGGATGTCGTCGCAGCTCTTCCACTCGCACCAGAGCTGCTGCATCTCGAGAATGCCGTCCACGTCCTCCCGGAAGAGCTTTTTATAGGACGATTCGTAGTTCTTCTGGAACTGCTTCCAGAGGTTCTTTTTCTTGTGGAACCGGTTGCCCCGGAGACTGATCAGCTCCTCCACGGAGTAGATGTACTCCCATTCGGACCGCTGGTCCTCCAGGACCATCCGCCCGCCGAACCGCTCCGACCACAGGGAGGCGAGCTCCTCGGGCACCCGGTGGAACTCCGCACCTTCCGGGAAAAGCTCAGGCAGGATCCGCTCCCAGTCGGCTGCCTCCCAGTTTCCAACGGGCGCCCAGAGGACGGGAGAGGGGTGGTTGATGCGGGGCCAGAACAGGTCGTGGGCCAGGGCGAGCTCGTACTGACGCTCGTCGGACCAGGCCCAGATGTTGACGAACGTATAGTCGGACGTCTTGCCGGAACAGAGATCGAACAGGGCGGAATAGTCATTCCGCATATCTATGGACAAAGGGGAAAAAGTCAATGACATTTGGTCACCTCCGGAATTTTCCAGCCAAGTATAACCGCAAAAAAGCCTGCGGGCAATTTGCAGCTGCCCGCAGGCTTTGATCTATGAAGAACCGGCCCTGTGCCGGAGTTGGAATCCGCCCCTCACGGAGACGGCATCAGGCCCCTCAGCATCCTCCTCCGGACCCGTCGGTGAACTCGGCGTCCACCACGTTGTCGTCTTCCTTTGCGGACGAAGCGGGCTGAGGCTCCGGCCCCTGGGCGGACGAGGACGACAGGATCTGGATCATCTGCTTGACGTCGGATGCTGCCACCTTCAGGGAATCGAGGGATGGGTCGTGCCTGCCGAGAGCTGCCTTGCCCTCCTCCACAAGGGAGCGCGCCCGGGCCTTTTCGTTTTCCGGCACGCTCGCACCGCTCTGCTCGAGCATCCTCTCGAGCTGGTAGACCGAGGACTCCAGGTCGTTCCGGGCTTCGGCCATATCCTTCTTCTTCCGGTCCTCGGCGGAATGTTCCTGGGCTTCCCGGATCATCCGCTCCACGTCCGCCTTGTCGAGGCTGGTGGACCCGTTGATGGTGATGCGCTGCTCCTTGCTGGTGTCCCTGTCCCGGGCGCTTACGTATCCCCTCGAGCTTGAAGTTGCCGAGTATCCGGTTGTCTGCCGCCATTTCCCGTTCGCCCTGGAGCACCACGATGTCCACTGCGGGCTGGCTGTCCGCCGCCGTGGAGAATATCTCCGCCTTCTTGCACGGAATGGTGGTGTTCTTCTCGATGAGCTTCGTCATCACGCCGCCCATGGTCTCCACGCCCAGGGACAGGGGGATCACGTCGAGGAGCAGCACGTCCTTCATCTCCCCGCTGATGATGCCGGCCTGGACAGCCGCGCCCACCGCCACCACCTCGTCGGGGTTTACAGACATGTTCGGCTGCTTGCCTCCGGTGAGCTTCTTCACCAGGTCCTGCACTGCGGGAATCCGCGTCGAACCTCCCACGAGGACCACCTCGTCGATGTCCTTCTCCGTGAGCTTCGCCGCCGAAAGGGCGTCCTTCACGGGAGCCACGCAGCGCTCCACGAGAGGAGCGGTCAGCTGGTCGAACTTCGCCCTGGTGACGGTCATGGCGAGGTGCTTCGGTCCGTTGGCGTCGGCGGTGATGAAGGGGAGGCTGATCTCCGTGGAGGCGCGGGACGAAAGCTCGCACTTCGCCTTCTCGGCTCCCTCGTAGAGCCTCTGCAGGGCCTGCTTGTCCTTCCGGAGGTCGATGCCGTTTTCCTTTTTGAACTCGTCGGCGATCCAGTCAACTACCACCTTGTCGAAGTCGTCGCCGCCGAGATGGGTGTCACCGGACGTGGCGAGCACTTCCACCACGCCCTCGCCGATGTCGAGAATGGATACGTCGAAGGTGCCGCCCCCGAGGTCGAAGACCATGATCTTCTGTTCCTTCTGCTTCTCCAGACCATAGGCGAGGGCCGCCGCCGTGGGCTCGTTGACGACCCGGAGCACGTTCAGCCCGGCGATGGCCCCGGCATCCTTCGTGGCCTGCCTCTGGGCGTCGTTGAAATAGGCCGGCACGGTGATGACCACGTCGGTGATCTTCTC
>JAPXRK010000286.1:0-2957 GCA_033813575.1 Synergistales bacterium | reverse complement strand
CCTCATCCTCTACGGCATCGTCGGCGGCTTTTTCAGCCCCACCGAAGCGGCCATGGTGGCCTGCCTCTACGCCGTGGTGGTGGGAATTTTCGTCTACAAGGACCTTTCATTCCGTGATCTTCCCATGCTGCTCCTCGAGGCCTCGATCACCACGGCGTCCATCATCGTCCTGGTCGGGCTGGCGAACCTTTTCGCGTGGATATTGACGAGCGAACAGATCCCCCAGATGGTGGCGGATTTCCTCCTGGGGATAACGAAGAACAAGTACCTCATCATCCTGATGATCAATATTCTGCTGCTCTTCGTGGGGACCTTCATGGAGACCATTGCCGCGCTGCTGACCCTCTTCCCCACGCTGCTCGCGGTGGCCCTCCAGGTGGGCATCGACCCGATCCACTTTTCCATGATCGCCGTTCTGAACCTCATGATCGGGCTCACCACGCCTCCCGTGGGAGTGTGCCTCTTCGTGGCGTCGAGCATCGGCAAGATCTCCATCAGCCGGATCGCCATAGCCAACATACCCTACCTGCTCGTGAGCATCTTCGTCCTGGGGCTTGTGTCCTACATACCCGCCATTTCGACCTGGCTGCCGAACCTGCTGTTCGGAATGTAGTCTTTCTGCGGGCACCCCGGATGCGGGACCTGATAAAAAAGGGGCTGCAGGCGATTTCGCCTTCAGCCCCTTTTTTTTCAGCCGAGGTATTTCCGAAGGGTGCCCCTCACGGCGCCCGGGCCGGCGGTCATCTCGGCGAAAAAGCCTTCTATCTTCTCTCCGAGACCGGCCTCGTACAGATCCACGGTGAAGATTCCCCGGTCGGAGAGGATGGGGCGGAGAACCCCTCGGGCCGACTCCGGTTCCCCGAGGCGGACCGGTGCGAGCAGGGGCCTGAGGGTTTCCAGGAGAGGATCGGGGCTCAGGGGCATATCTCCGCCCCTGTCGTCCAGCCCCATGAGGTACCGGCACCAGGCGGCCAGGGTCAGGGGAATGAAGGTCAGGCCCGCAGGATCCAGCCCTTCCCTGTCCCTGTAGGCCCTGATGGTGCCCCCGAACCGGATGCCCACCTTCTGGGAGGTGTCCATGGCGATTCTCTGGGGGGCGTCGGGGATGTTCGGGTTGGGGAGCCGCTCCTCGATGACCTCCCTCAGGAAGTCGAGAGGATGGATGATGCCGGGGTCCTCCGCCACGGGAAGTCCCTCCACGTAGCCGATTTTTTCCACCAGCCGCTTCAGGTCGGGGTCCTTCATCTCGTCGGCGATGAGGGTGTACCCCAGCAGGCAGCCGAAGACCGCCAGTGCGGTATGGAGGGGGTTCAGGCACGTTCCCACCTTCATCCTCTCCACCCGGTCCACCGTCTCCCGGTCGGTGAAGTAGGCACCGGCAAGCTCCAGGGGCGGCCGCCCGTTGGGGAAGTTGTCCTCGATGACGAGGTATTCGGGGCGCTCGGCGTTCACGAAGGGGGCGATGAAGGAGTGCTTTTCGGTGCGGAGGGTGTCCCCCGTCCCCAGCCCTAGGGCATTGAGCCGGTCCCGGACCCTCTCCGAAGGGCGGGGGGTGATCTTGTCGATCATGGTCCAGGGAAAGGACACCTTTCCCGACTCCCTGAGCCACCGGACGAATGTCTCCTCCACCAGGCCGTTTGCTGCCCAGCCCCTGGCGATTTCCTCCAGGGATGCCTTCAGCCGGTCCCCGTTGTGGGCGCAGTTGTCCATGCTCACGAAGGCCAGGGGAAAACCTCCCGCCGTGAATCGGGCATAGGCGAGGGCCGCCGTCTTCGACATGGCGTGTCCGGGTGCCGAGGGCCCCTTCTTCAGGTCTTCGGCGATCTCGGGGGAATACGTTCCCGAAGGTGTCTTCAGGCTGTAGCCCTTTTCCGTGATGGTGAAGCTGACCATCCTGAGGGAGGGCGCACGGAAAATTGCCTGAAGCCGTTCCCAGTCCGTTTCACAGGCGGGGTCTCCGGCAAGGGTGGTACAGATGCTGGCCACCACCGTCATGTCCAGCCTTCCGTCCGGTTCCATGATGACCGCCAGGCTCAGGTTGTCGAAGGGGGTGTACATGGTCCCGATGGTCTGCCAGTCGTAGGTCTTGACGGCGATGATGCCTGTTTTCGCATGTCCTGCGTCGAGGAGTTTCTGCTGCATCAGCGCGGGAAACACACGGAAAATGTTCCCCGCCCCGAAATGGACCCATTCCGGCGTTTTTTCCGTTTCCCGTACCATGGCGACTATGTCGAAAGCGGGAAGGGCGATGCCTGCCTTTTCCCAGGCCCCCCTGTCCTTCAGGCCGTTCCTGTTGAGCTGCAGCATGGGCATTCCTCCGTTTCGGGGATCCGAAGTCTTTCCGGCCGACGTTGCGTCCGTTTCCGTATTATACCCCCTCGTCGGAGGCAGGGCGGTTGTCGTCCTTTTCAGCTTCCGGGTCGCTCCCGCATTTTCTGAAAAAAAAAGTCCTCCTCATGGTAGAATGTTCGACAGAAAAGCAGTTTTTCAAGATCCCCTGTACCGGGAGGGGAAAGTCTGTCTGCTCCATGGTGATGGAGCTATTTCACGAGAAGGAGTCGATGAAAAATGGCGAAGACGTTCATGACCTCGTCGAAAACGGATGGCGGAGATTCTGCGGAGTTTGATTTCATTCTTTCTCCCTCGATTGCGGGTTTTCTTTACCCTCTGGTTGTGCCGACGCTGGTGTTTCTTGCCCCCTTTATCCTGGTGAGCATTTTCCCGAACATGCTGTCCGCGATCGGCCTGAACGTGGGCAAATGGACGCTCCTCATGTGGGGCCTCCTGCTGACGGCGGCAAACGTGGGGATACAGGAATTCCGCCGCAGGAGCAGGAAACTGAAGATGCACATCGACTACATCGTGTACTGCACGGGGATTTTTTTCACTTCCTCGGAAAAGGTCTTTATCCAGGACATCAAGACCACGGAACTTACGAAGACCGTCTTTGAACGGAT
>JAPXRK010000285.1:0-2973 GCA_033813575.1 Synergistales bacterium | reverse complement strand
CTCGCGGTTTCCGCAGCCGCGTCAGCTGCGGATCCGAAGTATACGAAAAGTTCAACGTTCGGTCCGAAGATGACCGACGGAGTGACTGACGAATTCCTCCAGATGGTCCGGAGCGACCCGGACATCGCGAAGGGAAAACCGCTCCGGCTGGACGGGGCAATCTCCGACGACGACCTGAAGAAAATCGCGTCCCTGGCCGACGTCCTTACGGGGCTCCTGATCGAGCGCACCGACAAGGTGACCGATCTCTCCCCTCTCTCCAGCCTTTCCGGCCTGACCTACCTGAAGCTCGACGGCCTCAAGGGGATCAAAACCCTCGCTCCCCTCGGTGCCCTTGTGAAGCTGAAGGAGCTGGAAATCCGCCAGGTGGAGTATCCGGATCTTGCTTTCCTTGCGGGAATGAACGACCTGGAGTCCCTGGTCTTTTTCATGCAGCCCAAGACCATCGAGGACATTTCTCCTCTGAAGGGGAAGGCGAAGCTGAAAAAACTCCACCTGTATTCCGCCCCGGTGACGGATATCTCCGTTCTTGCGGAGCTTACGGAACTCGAGGACCTCAGCCTCTACATGATCAAGGCTGACGACCTTTCCCCGATCTCGGGGCTGACGAAGCTGAAGAGGCTGAGCCTGTATTCCATTCCGGCCGCTGACATGACACCGGTGGAAAACCTGACGGAACTCCGCTACATCTGGATATACGCCACGAAGTTCGAGGATTATTCCCCCCTGGCGAAACTCACGAAGCTCGAGGAGTTCCACGGAGGGCTTTCGAAGCTGGATACCCTTGAATACGTGGAATCCATGCCGAAGCTCAAGGTTGTGAAGATGCTCAGGGAGGACATCATCGACGTGTCGCCCCTGGCGAAATGCCCGGATCTCAAGGAGGTCGTTCTGGAGTCCATAACAGGGCCCGTGGACCTTGCCGTCTTCGCCGGACACAAGAAACTGGAGGGCCTTGACGTGGAAGGCTGCAAGGTCCTCAACCCGGAGGCGATCACCGCCCTGCCGAGGCTGCAGCGCCTCGATCTGCAGAAAACGGAGGGCGTCGCCGACTTCTCCATCTTCAAGGATCTTCCGAAGCTGCAGTACATATACGCGAAGGTCGGTCAGTTCCCGGACGAGCAGATCGCTCCCTACGGGAAAAAGGCGATTATCCAGAAATAGGGAGGCGAGGGAGGAGTCCACGTTCTTCCCTGCCCTCGTGAGGGGGTGGATATCAATGACGGAGTATCTTCCGGAGCCCCTTGGGAAAAAAACGGGCGTGAGAAGCGGGAAAAGGAAGGGGCCTTCACGGGCCGAGATGTCCATTCGGCTGCAGCTCGCCCCTTTCAGCCTGACGAGAAAGGAGACAGAAATCACGCTGCTCCTGCTGGAAGGGCTCAAGAGAGAGGAGATTCTCGAAAGCTGCGAGATCACGAACAATACGCTCAAGACCCATATACGCCAGATCTACAGGAAACTGAACGTCACCGCCAGGGCGGACATTCCGGGAAAAATAGGAATGGCGTGACAGGCGTCAAATGGTGGAGTAATGTAGTGTCACCCCGGATATGCCGGGGAAAATGACCGGGAAAGAAAAAGAGTTCTTCCCGGCTCCCAAGGAGGAGATTCTCATGAGAAGAAGGTTATCCGCGCTGTTCCTCTCCATGCTCCTGGTTGCGGTCATCGCCGCCCCGGGATGGTCGGGCACGCTCGATGCCCTCCCCCAGTGGCCCGACTCGGCCATGTACGGGGTGGTCAACCTCGAGAAGCCCAATGAAATGGTCCAGAGGGTCGTGAACTCCTACCTCTTCAAGGTGATCACCGCCATCCAGCCCGATATCAAGATGGCCGAGGAGTGGCTCAGGCAGTTCCCGGTCACTTCCGCCTCGGTGGTCTTCGGGCTCGGCGAGAAGGGATTCTCCCTGCAGGGAGCGGTCCGGTTCTCCGACGCCAAGAAGGACATCCTCGCCAGGATGGCCGAGGGGAAGGGACAGGAGGGCGACGTTGACGCCCTCATCAACAGCCCCGTTCCGGGAGAACTGGTCCTTACCCCCTTCGAAGGATCCACCTATGCGGTTGTCAGCGGCGGAGCGGCCCTTGCGCTCCTTTCGGTGGAGCAGGACATGGTCCTGCTGGGATTCACCCCCGAGGACCTCGCGGCAGCCCGGGGCGCGCTGAGCGACGGGAGCAAGAGGATCAAGCTCGACCGCAGGGTGCCCCAGGGGAGCTTCTTCTTCTTCCACGACAACGGCATGGCGGCCTCCGAACTGCAGGCCGAATCGGACGGTTTCCTTGGCGCCCCTGTGGGAAACCTTCTTGCCGAATTCGGCGTCAACGCGTCGGACAAGGGCTTTGATTTCTCGGTTTTCACCAATATGGCCAAGGTCTTCTCCCTTGTCTCGGACGCCCCCTCCTCCCCTCTCAGCAAGGACGACCGCATTCTCCTCGGCGGAGGGAAGCCCTGGTTTACCCTCGTGGGAAAGGCTATGCTGGACAAGAAGCATTTCCAGACGGTCCGGGATGCCGCCGCTGGAGGCGATTCCGATGCCGCGGAATTTGTCGAGTTCCTTGAAGGCGCGAAACAGTTCGGCCTCGACGAGGATGCCATACTGAAGATCCTCAAAACCGTCGGCATGGTGTTCGGCGGACAGACGAAGCTTTTCGGAAGCCCCCTTCCCGGCGGTTATCTCTACCTTTCCGGCGAAAAGAAGGAAGTCGACCTGCTGCTGCCCCTGATGGAAATGGCTGCCCGGGAGAGCGGCATGCCCTTCGAGCCCGTGACGAAGGACGGCTGGACCGCGTTCTATGCGCTGAAAGACCCCGTGGACTTCGTCATGGGCATCAAAGACGGCGTTATCCTGGCCGGTTTCCTGAGCCTGGAAGCCATCGACGCGGCACCGGAGCTTTCTGACAGGATGAACGCCCTGTACGGGAACGACAGCCTGCAGGGATTCCTCCATCTTGACGCGAAAGTCGTCCGGGACACTGTCC
>JAPXRK010000284.1:0-2985 GCA_033813575.1 Synergistales bacterium | reverse complement strand
TCTCTCGCCCTTGTAGTTGCACCGGACATCGTCGCCGCGCTCCGTAGGGATGATGGTGGCGTCCATGTCGACGGTGATCTTCTCCTGCGGTTTCATTTCCTGCGCGCAACGGACGGGGACGGAGCACAGCCCGGAAAACCCGCGCACTCTCTCCTCCGTGCTTCCCGCGTCGGTCAGAAAGGCGCGGAAGGCCGAAGGGGAGGGAAAGGCGTTCACGGTGCGTCTCTCCTTCCCCTTGTGCTCGTTCAGAAGATGTACGGCGGAGACGAGCGCCCCGTCGGAGCGGAGCTGTTCCAGATCGTCGCCCGCGTCGAAGCCGAGAGCGTTCAGCAGCACCGACGAAAGCACATGGTCGGCGTCGGAGTAGCCCCTGCTGCTCCGAACCCCTATTGCGTCCGCGGCCGCCGCGCAGCCCGATGCGTGGAAGAGTTCCGCCAAAAGGATTCCTCCCGGCTTCGCGGTAAGGCTTCTCTGTTCGGGGGCGGATTCGAAGTTGAACGGAGCGGTCTTTCGTGGCATAATACGGTCACCTCTCTGGTGGAGTTTGTTTGTGGTGAACCGACTTTACACCCGTTTTCGCAACGGGACCAGAGGGGTTTTTTGTATTTATTGCGTTTTTCTCGTATCTTCCGCTCCTCTTTTCTTTTCCGCCGCAAGCGATATCTTCGCAGCAATTCCTCATCCGGCGAACAGTTCGCTTTCCTGATGTTTCCACGGTCGCAGCATTTTTCGTAAGCCGTTCTGCCCGCCTCGAACTCGAAAACTCCTCCCGAAAGGTGGAAGTTGCGAATCCCGCCGATTGAGACGCTGCAATCAATCAGACGGAGATCCTATTGGCAACCTGCGGATCAAGGGATACGTTCTGCCGCGGAACAACAAGACGCCTGTATTTTACGGCCGGAAGCGCTCCGGGGATATTCCAGTCCTTTCTCGAAAGCACCCTGCCGTCAAGAATGACGACCCGCCCCCTGTCCTCACTGGAACGGATAAGGCGCCCGGCAGCCTGTTTCAGCAGCATTTTCGCCTCGGGAAGAGTGATCATGGCGAAAGATCTGCCTCCGAAAAGGGCATTCCTGGCCTGGACGAGAGGATCTGCCGGATGTGGAAAGGGTATCCTGTCGATGATGACCTGTGTGAGGCCTTCCCCGGGGATATCCACTCCCTCACGGAACGAGGCGCTTCCCACGAGAACGGAGGAATGATCATCACGGAAAGCGCGCAGGAGTTCCGTCCTCGGAAGTTCCCCCTGTACGAGGACTGTGTAGGCTCTTTTTCTGCTTCTGAGCGTTTCGGCGGTTTTCCGGAGAAGCCTCAGGGAGCTGAGAAGAACGAGTGTACTGCCTCCGTTGGCCTCCACGAGTTTTTCTATTACCGCGCAGACAGTTCCGTCATAGCAGGGATCCATAACTTCCAGCCCGGTGTCGACCACTACGATCTCCATCTGTTCGTCGAGGCGGAACGGGGAATCGCTTATGAAAAACCGGGCTGGAGCGATTCCCGTCTCACCCGTCCAGTATTCCCACTTCCCCCCGGGGGCCAGGGTTGCCGATACAAAAACGGCAGTTTCAGGTGAAAAAGACTGAAAACACTCCGAGAGCTCCTCGAGTGGAGATGCAGGCGCGCTTGAAAGCGACCGCCCCTCCTTCCAGTATGCCCAGGAGGGATATCCGGCTGTCTCCGTGCACCAGGCGAGGACATCTGCGGCCCGCTTCAGTTCGTCCATCCATACGGCAATGCGGGAATGCTCAGGATCAGGGTCATCCAGCCGGTCCTCAAGAAAGGAGAAGAGACGGAGAAGTTCATCAGTTTTTTCCCTTACTATAGCCTGCTGGTGCCATAGTTCCTCGTTCCGGGACGTAAAGGAAGCCTTGTTCGCCGGGCATTTGATCTCGAGAAGATCAAAGAAACGGGCTGCCTCCAGGCGGACCTCGCCTGCAAGCCCGGAGGTTTTTCCTGCCGTCGCCCCCGTCTCGATCAGAGTAGCTCCATCCTGAACGGCGCGGTTTCTGAGAAGGCGGGAGAATTCATCTGAGGATATGGATTGCGTCATGGAAGACCGTGCCGCCTCCGGTATCCGGTGCGCTTCGTCACAGATGAGAATTTCGGCCTGCACCGGAAACTGCTTCCCGGCCCCGAGAAGATAGGAGAAGAAAAGGTGGTAGTTTGCGACAAGGACAGACCACTCCTGGGCATCCCGAAGGGATTTCCTGACAAAGCACCGGTCCCTGAAGGGGCAGGAGGATCCGAGACACGCCCTGGACGAGGCTGCGATCCTGAGAAGAGCCGGCGAGTCCGGGGGCAGGGATACTTCGGAGAGATCCCCGGTTTCCGTTGTTCTGAGCCATTCTGCAATCTTTCCGGAGGCCGCGCCGCCGTCATGGAAGGAGAGATACCCTTCCTTTCCGTCCCCGGTTTCGCCGCTCTCGCCTGCCTTCAGAAGGCAGGCGTAATTTCCCTTTCCCTTGAGCAGGCCGAAGGGAAGCGAAAGTCCAAGAAGCCGGTTGAGGACCGGCAGATCTTTTTCTATAAGCTGTTCCTGCAGCGGGATGCCTGCGGTGAGGAAAAGTATTTTTTTCCCCTCCGCGGCGGCACTGATCATGGCCGGTACAAGAAGAGCGAATGTTTTTCCCACACCGGGAGGAGCTTCGGCCGCCAAAATTTCCCCTTCCCCGTTCAGAAGGGTGAGCCGGACTTCCTCTGCCAGATCGACTTGTTGCTTCCTGTATTCAAATGTGGGAAAATATTCGGCGAGCTTTCCGGAAGGGCCGAATATTTCCTCCATGGGAGGGATCTGCATCTTTTTTTCTCGCTCTCTTTCGGGATTATCAACATTCTTTTCCATGTCTTGCTAATATATCAGAAATCGTGCTAGAATGTCGTGGTTCTGCCGGGAGGAGGTGAGGTTCATGCCCAATAAAAAGTCCGCAGCAAAAAGGATGAAAACAAGTGAAAAGAACAGGCTCTACAACCGTTTCTGGACAACGC
>JAPXRK010000283.1:0-2985 GCA_033813575.1 Synergistales bacterium | reverse complement strand
TCATCAAGCTGATCCTGGGAGACCGCGGAAGGGGCCCCCGACATGAGGCACTGGGCTTTCTGGGTTTTCGGGAAGGCCATGACGTCCCGAATGGAGGATGCGCCGCAGAGAAGCATGGTCAGCCTGTCGAGGCCGAGGGCTATGCCCCCGTGGGGCGGCGTCCCGGAAGCGAGAGCGTCAAGAAGGAAGCCGAACCGCGCCCGGGCGTCTTCCCTGGTAAAGGACAGGCAGGAAAAGACCTTTTCCTGGACCGCGGGGTCGTGGATCCTGATGGAACCCCCGCCGACTTCGTTCCCGTTCAAAACGCAGTCGTAGGCCCTGGATCTGACCATGCCGGGATCCGTGTCCATGAGGGCTATGTCCTCCGCCATGGGGGAAGTGAAGGGGTGATGGACCGCAGCCCACCGCCCGGCATCTTCGTCTTTTTCGAAGAGAGGAAATTCAACGACCCATAGGAACTCCCAGCGGTCTGGAGCGACAAGACCGTGGTCCCTGGCGAGGTCCAGGCGAAGGGAACCGAGAATTTCCGACACATTCCTCCTGTCACTGCCCGCAAGGACGAAGAGAGCACCGCCCTCGGGGAGGCCGGATGTTTGTACCAGGAGGTCCTGCTGCCCTTTGTCAAGAAACTTCACGAGGGGCCCCTTGAGGGCGCCGTCTTTCAGCTGGAAAACCGCAAGCCCCGTGGCGCCGAGCTTTTTCGCCTTCTCTTCCACGTCGGAAAGGTTCTTTCTCGACAGAGAAGCGCCGCCCGGAAGAGGAAGGCCTCGAACGTATCCTCCGGCCGCAAGGATGACCCGGAAGGGCTCAAAACCGGCCCCGGAAAAAACGGGGGCAAGGTCGGCGATTTCAAAGGGAATCCTGAGGTCCGGCTTGTCGCTTCCGAAGCGGTCCATAGCCTCCCAGTAGGGCATTCTGAGGAAGGGAACGGGAATGTCCACATCCAGGATTTCCTTGAAGAGCCCCTTCATGTAACGTTCCATGAGGGAGTAAATGTTTTCCTCAGTGAGGTAGCTCATTTCGATGTCCACCTGGGTGAACTCGGGCTGGCGGTCGGCGCGAAGGTCTTCGTCCCGGAAGCATTTCACTATCTGGAAATAGCGGTCGAACCCGCTGATCATAAGGATCTGCTTGAAAATCTGGGGCGATTGGGGCAACGCATAGAAGGTCCCCGGATTCACCCGGCTCGGGACAAGGTAGTCCCTGGCCCCTTCAGGGGTGGAGAGGGTCAGCATGGGAGTCTCAATTTCGAGAAATCCCTCTCCTGAGAGGAAGTTCCTCGTGTACATGGAAATCCTGTGCCGGATTCTGAGGTTGCGCTGCATCCTCTCCCTGCGGAGATCGAGATACCTGTGGTGCAGCCTGAGGTTTTCATCGACCCGGTCGGTGGCCTCGGAAATTTCGAAGGGAAGAGGGGCGGCGGGCGACAGAAGAAGGAAGTCCTCCGCCACGACCTCCCAGTTCCCCGTCTTCATGGAGGGATTGGCCGTTCCTTCCGGCCGGGGCCGGATTTTTCCCCGGACGGCAATCACAAATTCGCTGCGGAGCCCTCCCGCCCTCTCGTGGACTTCGGGAGTCAGCTCGGGATTGAAGACAACCTGGACCACCCCGGTGTGATCCCACAACTCGATGAATATGAGACCTCCGAGGTCCCGCCTTCTGCGGACCCATCCGTTCACTGCCACAGGAACATCTTCTCCCGCCCTGCCGGAGACTTTGCCGCAATAGGTGGTTCGCTGCCAGCTGCCGTCGAAATGACGATGTTTGCCTTCCATGGGACCCTTCCTCTCACAACGTGCCGGGTTCTTTACCCTTTCAGGGTAGAGAGCATTTCCTTTACCGCCTGCGCCAGACCTTCTCCGGCGGTTTCCTTCTGTTCGCCCGTGGCGAGGTTCTTGACCGCCACCGTCCCCCTGGTCAGTTCATCCTCGCCGAGGATGCAGGCCAGCCGAGCGTTTCGGGCCGAGGCTGCCTTCATCTGGGCTTTCACGCTCCGGTCGTTGAAATCCATGTCCGCCGAAATGCCGTTTTTCCTGAGCAGATCCACCACGGAAAGGATGCCGGCCCTCGAGCGGGAATCCAGGGCGACGCCGAACACGTCGAGCCGGGGTTCTTCCCCGAAGGTACACCCCTGCTGCTCCATGACCATGAGAATCCTGTCGACTCCGGCGGCGAATCCCACTCCGGGGACATGGGGCCCTCCGATGGTTTCCGCGAGGTTGTCGTACCGGCCTCCGCCGCACACGGCGTTCTGGGACCCCAGTGCTCCGGAGAGAACTTCGTAAGCGGTTTTCGTGTAGTAATCAAGTCCCCTGACAAGGCGCTTATCGAGGCTGTAAACCGCCCCCAGCCCGTCAAGGGACGTCCTGACGGCGTCAAAATGCTCCCTGCATTCTCTGCAGAGACTCTCGTACACCGAGGGAGCGTCTTCGGTGACCTCCCTGCAGGATTCCTTCTTGCAGTCAAGAATCCTCAGGGGGTTCCTGTTCAGCCTGTCGCGGCAGGTCTCGCACAGGTCTCCTTCCCTGGAGGAAAAAAACTCGGTCAGGCGCTGCCTGTACTCCGGACGGCATGCCGGGCAGCCAACGGAATTGATGACCACCTCGAGCCGGGACAGGCCCAGTCGCCTGAAAGCTTCCAGGGACAGGGCGATGATCTCCGCATCGGCGTACGGAGAAGCCGAGCCGAGGCTCTCGAAATCAACCTGCCAGAACTGACGGTATCGGCCCTTCTGGGGTCGTTCATATCTGAACATGGGGCCTGCGCACCACATTTTGACCGGCTGGGGAAGAGTTCCCATCCTGTGTTCGAGATAGGAGCGGACCATGGAAGCCGTAGCCTCGGGACGAAGGGTGATGCTCCGTCCTCCCTTGTCGGTGAAGGTGTACATCTCTTTTTCCACCACGTCAGTGGTGTCGCCGATACCCCTTGAAAAAAGCTCGGTGTGTTCGAAAATGGGCAGGTGAACCTCGGAAAAACCGAAAT
>JAPXRK010000282.1:0-2989 GCA_033813575.1 Synergistales bacterium | reverse complement strand
GGGCGCACACATAGGCGCCGATGGCCATGAAGCCCGCGTGGCCGAGGGAGAACATGCCGGTGAAGCCGTAAATAAGGTTGAGGCTGAGGGCGAGAATGGCGTTCACGGCGATCAGGTTGAGCACCTGGATCTGGTACCCGTCAAGATTGTCCTGGCCCCACCAGATGAACGCCCCGAGGCCTGCGATGGCCAGGCCGTTGAGGATGAGGTTTCTCGTCCGGCTGTTCATATTTTGTCCTCCAGCTTCTCCCCCATGAGGCCCGTCGGCTTCATGAGCAGGATGATGATGAGAAGAACGAAGGCGAACGCGTCACGGTACCCCGACAGGGTGGGGAAAAAGGCCACCGCCATTATTTCGATGATGCCGAGGAACATGCCGCCTATGACTGCCCCCTGGATGGAGCCGATGCCGCCGAAGACGGCGGCGATGAAGGCTTTCAGGCCCGGGAAGAGGCCCATGAAGGGATGTATCTGGGGATAGCGCAGGGCCCACATGATGCCCGACGCGGCGGCGAGGGCGGAGCCGATGCCGAAGGTGAAGGCGATGATTTTGTTCACCGACACGCCCATGAGCCTGGTGGTTTCGATGTCCTTCGAGATGGCCCTCATGGCGAGTCCGGGCTTGGTCTTGTAGACGATCCAGAGGAGGCCGAGCACCAGGAAGAGGGTCACGGCGGGAACGACGATGGCGAGAGGCAGGATGCGGATCTCGCCGAACTTCATGACCTTCACGAGCCAGTCCGGACGGGATACTGGGCGGGGAAGGCCGGTGAAGATCACGATGCTGAGGTTCTGGATGAAAAAGGACACGCCGATGGCGCTGATGAGGGCTGAGATGCGGGGAGCGTTCCGGAGAGGCTTGTAGGCTATTTTGTCCACCAGGATGCCGCAGAAGGAGCTTGCGGCCACCGCCAGGACGGCGGCAAGCCCCCAGGGGAGATTCAGCAGCGTGATGGCGAAGAAGATAAAGTAGGCGCCCAGCATGAAGACTTCCCCGTGGGCAAAGTTGATGAGCCTGAGAATTCCGTAGACCATGGTGTAGCCGATAGCGATAAGGCCGTAGAGAGATCCGAGAGTTATTGCGTTGAAAAGATGCTGTAAAAACATGCTTCCGCTCATTAAGGTTCCCCCTGACTTCAAGAAAATGGAGGGCAGAGGCGTTCCCCCACCCTCCGGACAATGAGGCGCGAACGAACCTTGAAGAAGGGAACTCCCTTACATCTCGGGCTCGACGGTTCCGATGAAGAGTTTCTTCCCTTCCTTGATCTGGACGATGCCCACGGGGCTCTCGGCGTCATGGGTTTCGTTGATGCTCTTGTTGCCGGTCACGCCGGGGAAATCCTTCGTCTTGGCGAGGGCGTTGCGGATCGCGTCGGGTTCGGTGGACCCGGCGACCTTGATGGCGTTGGCGACGAGCATGTAGGAGTCATAGCCGAGAGCGGCGTTGACGTTGGGATCCTTGTCGGGGTGAGCCTTCGTCCAGTTCTCTGTGAAGGTCTTGGCGATGTCGCTCATGCCGGTCATGGAAGGATCGTAGGGGAAGGTGGTGTGGATGAAGCCTTCCACGGCGTCTCCGCCGATCTTCACGATCTCGGGGTTGTCCATGGCGTCGCCGCCCATGATCTGGAACTCGGCGCCGAGCTCCCGGGCCTGCTTCATGATGATGGCCCCTTCGGCGAAGTCGGCGGGGATGTAGAGAATGTCAGGCTTCTTGCTGATGATCTCCGTGAGCTGGGCGGTGAAGTCCTGGTCGCCGGAGTTGTACATCAGTTCTGCAACGATCTCGCCGCCGAGCTTCTTGTAGGACTGCTTGAAGAAATTGCCGAGGCCCACGCAGTAGTCGTTGGCAACGTCAACAAGGAGGGCGGCCTTCTTCATGTTGAGGGTCTTCACGGCATAGGTGGCCGCGCCGGCGCCCTGGTAGGGATCAATGAAGCAGGCCCTGAAGACGTATTTCTTTCCCTGGGTCACGAGGGGATTGGTGCAGGAGGTTCCCATCATGGGAATTCCGGCGGCTTCGGCCACTTCTCCGCCCGCCATGGCGAGGGACGAGCCGTAGGTTCCGATGACGGCGACGACTTTGTCCCGCTCAACGAGCCGCTTCACGGCATTCGCCGCTTCGACCTTGTCGGTCTTGTTGTCGACGACAACAAGTTCCACTTTCTTCCCGAGAAGCTCGGACAGTTCCTTATGGGCCATCTGGACGCCCTCGAGCTCAAGCTGGCCGCCGAACGCCGTCCTTCCCGTCAGGGGGAGGTACACGCCGATCTTGATGGTATCGGCCGCAACCGCAGTACCCGCAAGAACCAGAACAAGAATTGCCGCAAGCAGTACATTACGAAGCTTCATTTGCTTTTTTCCCTCCTCGGATGTGATTTACTGACTTCCCCGAAATTATACACAAAAAAGACGCGTACAGGAAGAGTTTTGTCCTTTCAGGAATTACGGAAATCACTCCCGCAGACCGGACGGCTGCAGGGATGACCGCACCCGGTCCCTGAGTTCCGCCCTCTTGCCGCCGTTCCAGCTCGAGGTACGGGTGAAATAGCCCGTGATCCTCGTGATGCCGTCCACGTCGCCGCTCCCGCACCAGCCGCACTCCGTCAGGAGCCCCCGGCTCACCCGGCCGCAGCCGTTGCAGATGGTGAACTCGGGGCTGAAGGCCACCTGGGCGTTCTCCGAGTGAAGGAAAACCTTCCGGATGAAGGACGCCAGGGCGTCCGGGTCCGGCTTGTGCTCCCCCATCCACAGGTGGGTGATGGCCCCCGCGGAGATCATGGGATGGAAGCGCCCTTCCCCGAGGACCTTGTCAGCCGGGTCCATGGGGACGGAATAGGGAATGTGGCTGCTGTTGGTGTAATAGACTTCACCGCTGTCGGGATCGCCCTTCACCACCGAGGCCGCTTCCGGCCAGGACTTGAGGTCGAGCTTTGCGAACCTGTAGGCCGTGCTCTCCGCGGGAGTCTGCTCCAGCACCATGGTGAGGCCG
>JAPXRK010000281.1:0-2993 GCA_033813575.1 Synergistales bacterium | reverse complement strand
GGGTTTTCCTACAGCCACGACGTGCTCGGGGGGTTCATCACGGCGGTGAGCAGAAGGGTCAAATGAGCCCTGAAAACCAACTGCAGATCCTTCGCTCCGCTCAGGATGACACCCTCTGTCATTCCGAGGAGCGGTTTTTGCGACGAGGAATCTCGCTTTTGATTCCGTGTTGTCTCAAAACCAGATTCCTCGGGCTTCGCCCTTCGGAATGACATTCGGGCTTCGCTCGGATTGACGGCGGCAGACTCAGAATTGCGCCAGGCTCATCCGGGGCTGTGAAGCGCACAGGATCTCCCGGCGGAACTCCCCGCCGCAGAAGCGCCTCACGAGGACCTCCAGTTCGCCGCAGACCGCCTCCACTTCGCTTCTCTCCACGGGAGGCAGACCGTCCACGTTGAACTCGATCGACCGGGTTTCCGGAAGGGTGAGGGTGTGGTTCGCCTGGCGCCAGCTCCAGCGCCTCGTAAGCACCTTCTTTCCCTCGGCGAAGATGAACTCGCCGGGGAAGGGATGCTCCTCCTCCGTTTCGCCGAAGGGGACGAACACTTCGTCTCCCGCAGCCGTCCTGAGGGCGATGTCCTCCGTCACGTCGTCCAGGGAGTGGCCCCCCGTGGGGACGAGATGGCGCAGGGACAGCACGTTGCCGATGTCCACCAGGGCGTTGATGGAGGGCAGCTCCTGTCCCTTCGCGACCCGCCGGGCCATGGCTTCGATGGAAGACCTGAATTCTGCCGGCTTCACGCCCGTTTTCCGGAAGGCCTCACGCCAGGAGGCGATGCGGGGGTGCTCCGCAGGGTTGCCCGTCCCGAGAGTTTCCCTCAAGGATGCCTCGGCTTCCCGCAGCAGGGAGACCAGTTCGTCGGGGGAGGGGCCGTTCCGCACGTCCCGGGCCACGACCACGCCCCGGACGTAGTCCGGAAAGGCGGTGAACACTTCGTCCGCTATGGAGTACGCAATCTCTTTCATGAAAAAAGGCCTCCGTCCCTGAATCTTGCCGGATTTTCCCGGCAATTGCCAGACTACCGCCAAGAGCGGGGGCCTGTCAAGGACGGAAGGCCGTTACAACTTTAGAAAAGAGCTCAAAGAGCGGAGAAGGCCGCCTTCAGGTCGTCGATGAGGTCTTCGGGGTCTTCGAGCCCGACGGACATGCGGATCAGCCCCTTGGAGATGCCCGCCGCCGCCTGCTCTTCATCCGAGAGGGCCGAGTGGGTCATGGACGCCGGGTGCTGGATGAGGGATTCGGCGTCGCCGAGACTCACCGCAAGGGTCCAGAGCCGGGTGGACTCGATGAACTTCTTCCCTGCAGCATACCCGCCCTTCAGCTCCATGGCGATCATGGCCCCGAAGTATTTCATCTGCCGGCAGGCGAGCTCCTTCTGGGGGAAACCGTCAAGTCCCGGATACCGAACCTCCGCCACCTCGGGGCGGTTTTCCAGGAATTTGGCCACCTTCAGGGCGTTCTCGCAGTGGCGGGGAACCCTCAGGTGAAGTGTTTTCAGGCCCCGGAGCAGGAGGTAGGCGTCGAAGGGAGAGAGGGTGGCCCCGGTGAGGTCTTTCAGTCCCTCCATCTTGACTCTTCCGATGAACTCCGCACTTCCCACGGCAACACCGGCGATGATGTCGCCGTGGCCGTTCAGGTATTTGGTGGCGGAGTGGACCACCACGTCGGCGCCCAGCTCCAGGGGGCGCGTCACCACGGGCGAGCAGTAGGTGTTGTCCACCACGAGAAGAGCGTTGTTTTCCCCGGCGATCTTCGCCAGCCCGGCGATGTCCGCGATGGCCATGGTGGGGTTGGAGATGGATTCGCAGTAGATCACCCTGGTGTTGGGCTTCATTGCAGCCCGGACGGCGGAAAGGTCGGTGAGATCCATGAAGGTGGTCTCGATGCCGAACCGGGGGAACTGGTGGGCAAGCAGGGAGAGGGTGCAGCCGTACAGGGTCTTCGCGGCAAGGACATGGTCCCCTGCGGAGAGGGCCGTCCAGAGGACGGAAGAGATGGCCCCCATGCCGGAGGCGGCCACTGCGGCGGCTTCTCCGCCTTCCAGGAGGGCGATCTTCTCCTCCACGGCGGTGAAATTTGGATTGCCGAGCCGGGTGTAGATGTACCCCTTCTCCTCTCCCTTGAAGCGCCTCGCTCCTTCGTCTGTGTTCCTGAAGGCGAAGGTGGACGTCTGGTAGATGGGCGTTGCAAGGGCCCCGGTCTGAGGATCCGGGTGAGTTCCGCAGTGGACGCATTCCGTGTCGAATCGGCGTGTCATGATATTTCCTCCCTTGGATATGGTTGTATGGTATTTTCGGCGCTACTTGCCCGAATTGAGGGGCTTCGGACGGACGTCGCCGGGGATGGCGCAGCGGTAACTGTCACCGTCCAGCCGGAGCCGGAGCTCCTCCTTCGCCCGTTCGATCAGGGACGGGTCGTCCAGGAGGTCGGCGGCGGCGGCGGCCAGGACCTTGCCCGCATGGAGCATTCCCCTGTGGGAGAGGGACACCCCTCCCGCCGAGGCGATCTGCCAGGAATGGCCCGGAGTGTGGTTCGGCCACGTGGCCACCCAGACCTGTCCCGTGGGCACGTTCCAGCTCACGTCCCCCACGTCGGTGGAGCCCGGCAGGACGAACTCGCTCTGCCCGTAGGGCAAAACTTCATCCGCGAGGGGGTGTTCCCGGAGCCTCCGGGCGGCCTCCTTCCCCGCCTTTCCGCCGGGGGCCGAATACTGGTCGAGATCCTGGCTCCGCTCCGAGGGCGCGATCCCTTCGAAGATCTTCCGGGCGAACTCCCGGTCCTCCTCCGAATAGGCCGGCACCCCGAGTTCGGTGAAATTCCTGTAGAGGACCTCCTCGAGGACGCTGTTCTGGACCACGTTTGCGCAGGCCTTGATGAAGACGGTCTCCAGTTCCGTTCCCGTCATGAGGGCGGCGCCCCTGGCGATGTCGTTCACCCGTTCGTAGATTTCCTGCACCTGGGGCGTCCGGGGAGCCCGCAGGAGGTAGAGCAC
>JAPXRK010000280.1:0-2997 GCA_033813575.1 Synergistales bacterium | reverse complement strand
AGCCGCCGACCAGGCAGGAGTGAACCTCGCCAACTACGAGGTCATCGACGAGAGGAACGAGCCTGCCATGGGCATGACCGCCGTTTCCCAGGTCTCTTCCGGAAAAGCCGACATCTACATGAAGGGGCAGATCCACACCAACAACTTCCTCCGGGCCATGCTCAACAAGGAAGTGGGTCTCCGGAAAGGAAAGAACACCATCTCCCACTGCTACTTCCACAGCGTCGAAGGGTACGATCGGATCTTCTTCGTGGCCGATGCCGCCTTCAACATGTACCCCGACCTGGCAGCCAAGGCAGACATCACCCAGAACACGGTGAACCTCGCCAGGGCCTTCGGTGTCGCCGAGCCCAAGGTGGCCGTCCTCGCAGCCGTGGAAGTGGTGAATCCCGATATGCCGGCCACCCTTGACGCCGCGGCCCTCACCCAGATGAACCGCCGGGGCCAGATCAAGAACTGCGTCGTGGACGGCCCCTTCGCCCTTGACAACGCCGTGAGCGAAGAGTCCGCGAAGACAAAGGGCATCGTCTCCCCCGTGGCCGGCAAGGCCGACGTCTTCATCGTTCCCAACATCGACGGGGGGAACATGCTCGCCAAGGCCATCGTCTACTTCTCGAAGAACGAGACCGCAGGGCTTATCCTCGGCGCGGCGGCACCCATCGTGCTTACCAGCCGGGCCGACTCCGCCAGGGCGAAGCTTCTCTCCATCGCCGCAGCTGTGACCCTGTCCGATTTCCAGAAGTAAGACGGCCTGGCAGCCATGAAGGTTCTTGCGCTCAACCCCGGCTCCACGAGCACCAAGGTCGCCCTTTTCGAGGACGGCAGGGAGGCGTGGAGCGAAACCCAGCGGTACGATACGGACGTCATCGGGAAGTTTGCCTCCATTCCCGCCCAGGAGGGCTTCCGGCTTGACGAGATACGGAAGTGTCTCGAGGCTCACGGAACAAACCTGGCCGAGCTCGACGCCGTTGTGGGGAGAGGCGGACTGCTCCGGCCCATCGAAAGCGGAACCTATGAAGTGAACGATAAAATGCTCTCTGACGTGAGGTCCTGCAAGTGGGGATCCCATGCCAGCAACCTCGGGGCTCCCCTGGCGGTCCGCCTTGCCGCCGAAGGAGGGTGCCGCAGGGCCTTCATCGTGGATCCCGTGGTGGTGGACGAGCTTGGTCCCCTCGCCCGGTACTCGGGCCTGCCGGAGATCGAACGGAGGTCCATCTTCCACGCCCTGAACCAGAAGTCCGTGGCCCGCAGGGCCGCGTCGGACCTGGGCAAGCCTTACGAACAGTGCAATTTCATCATTGCCCACATGGGCGGGGGCATCTCTGTCGGGGCCCACGACCACGGACGGGTCACCGACGTGAACAACGCCCTGGACGGCGACGGGCCCTTCTCGCCCGAACGGGCGGGGAGCCTTCCCGCAGGGGGGCTGGTGCGGCTTGCCTTCAGCGGCCGGTACGACCAGCCGACCCTGCTGAAAATGGTCACCGGCAGGGGAGGACTTGTCGCTCACCTGGGGACCAATGATTTCCGGGAGGTCCGGCGGCGCATGGCCGAAGGGGACGAAAAAGCGAAGCTGCTTTTCGAAGCCCTGGCCTACCAGGTGTCCAAGGAGATCGGAGCCTGCGCGGCAGTCCTGGAGGGGAAGGTTGACGCGGTCATTCTCACGGGAGGGCTTGCCTACAGCGAGGAGTTCACCGGCCTCATCGCCGGCAGGGTCTCCTTCGCCGCCCCGGTGAGGATCTACCCCGGGGAGGACGAGATGCAGGCCCTCGCCGACGGGGCCTTCCGGGTCCTGAAGGGTACGGAGACGGCACGGCAGTACGACTGACGGAAGGCGCCATAGGTAAAAAACAGGGGAGGACGCCCTCGGGCATCCTCCCCTTCCTCTTTTTTGGATCCCCCTACATGAGCCCCAGCATCTTCGGGAGGAAGAAGGCCACCGACGGGAACATGGCCACCACCAGGATGATGATCATGAGGGCCGAAATATAGGGCAGCACGCCGATGAAGGATTTCTCGATTGAGAGGTCCGCTATGGAACTGGCGATAAGAAGACACAAACCGTACGGGGGCGTCACGAGGCCCAGCGCAAGGGTCATGACCACCACTAGCCCCAGGTGAACGGAGGAAATTCCGAGCTTCAGGGCGTAGGGCAGGATGACCGGCATGAAGAGGATCATGGCGGGGATGGCGTCCATGAAGGTGCCCACGAAGAGGAAGAAGGCGATGACGATGAGCATGAACATCTCGGGGCTTCCCACGTGGGCGGCGAAGAATCCCGCCACGTGCTCCGACGCCTTGTAGTAGCCCAGCAGTTCCCCGAGAGCGCTGGCCGTGGCCAGGGCGAAAAGGGACAGGGAGCTCAGCTTCAGCGTCTCCTTGATGATCCCGGGCAGATCCTTCAGTTTCATGGTCTTGTAGTAGAAAAGGCTGATGACCATTGCATACACCGATGCGAAAGCAGCTGCTTCCGTGGGGGTATACCAGCCTGTGGTGATGCCGCCGACAATGATGAGGGGTGTCAGGAGAGCTGGAAAGGATTCCCTGAAAAGTCTGCCCACTTCTCCGGGGGCCGCCTTCTCATATCTGGGGAAATTTTTTCTTTCGCCTATGATCTGCACTATGAGCATCATTACCAGTCCGACCAGGATCCCCGGAACCATTCCCCCGATGAAGAGAGCGGCAACGGAGGCGTTGGTGAGGCCGGAATAGACCACCATGGGAATGCTCGGCGGAATGATGACGCCGATCGTGGATGACGCTGCCGTGACACCCACAGTATTTTCCTTGTCATAGCCGGTCTCGATCATGGCGGGGATGAGCATCTTGCCGACCCCTGCGGTGTCTGCCTGGGACGACCCGGATACACCGGCGAAGATCATGGAGACCAGGATATTGGCGTGGGCCAGCCCACCCCTGACGCTTCCCGTGAGGGCGATGCAGAACTTCACAAGCATCTCGGTGATCTTTCCGTGGTTCATGATGTTCGCCGCCAGG
>JAPXRK010000279.1:0-2998 GCA_033813575.1 Synergistales bacterium | reverse complement strand
TGCTGTGCCTTTGAGCGGCAGATTTCCATGGCGAGCGTGGTGGAGGCCACGCCGTCCACGTCGTAATCACCATAGACAAGGACTCTTCCCAGGTCCGGTATTTTTTTCCATCGCACGGCGGCTTCCACGGCCCCCCTGCCCAGGTCCAGCCCGTCGAGGAGGCTGGAAAGGGACGAACAGCGGAAGGAGGACAGCCCTTCCTGTCCGCCCCGGCTTTCGAGCACGGCCGCGGTCAGCAGGGAGCACCCCTCCCTTTCGGCGATGGTCTTCGTGGAAGAGGTGGGACGGACGATCCGGAGCCGGTCTGACCTGCAGAGGGCAGTCACCGGAAGAATGCACCGGCAGACCTGCCTCCCGCCGGTTGAACCGAGGCGGGAACAGAACGGCCACTCCTGAAATGATGTGAGAGCACGGCTCCGACAACCGCCTTCAAGACGGCGGCCGGAAATAGGTTCCTCATGAAATTCCTCCCCGGAATCGGCCATTTCTGCCGGAAAGCATCAAAAAAAGACATTTGCGGAGCCTCGAGTTTACGGTATGCCCAGGCTCCGCGCAACTGGAAATCAGCGTAGTTATATTGTAGTCTGTGCCTCCTGAGAAGTAAACTCCCGGGGAATGCCTACAATCCCGGGGCGTTTTCCTCCCCGTCCGCCACGCCCGGCCAGAGGGAAGGAATGGCCTGCTCGGGAAAATCTTCCAGTTTTTTTCCTGCAGCTGCCCGCAGGAAATTGTCCACCCACCAGAAGACATCCTGCCTGGCGATAGACTTCCGGAGAAACCGCATCCTTTCCTTTTTCTCCCTGTCATCCATGAAGAAGGCCCTCATGACGGCCCCGGCAACAGCGTCCGCGTCATAGGGGTTCACCAGGACGGCTCCACGGGCGAGTTGGAGGGCGGCGCCGGCGAACTCGCTGAGAATGAGGACCCCCGGCTCACGTCCCTTGCAGGCGCAGTACTCCTTGCAGACGAGGTTCATCCCGTCCTTGAGGGACGTCACGAGGGCCATGTCCGCGGCCCTGTACATGGCCGCGAGTTCCTCCCTCGATAGGGAGCCGTAATGCCAGTTCACCGGAACCCAGCGGGTGGTGGAAAATTCCCCGTTGATCCGGCTGACGAGCAGCTCGATTTCTCCCTTGAGGGTCTGGTACTGCTCCACCGTTTCCCTGCTGGGAACCACGATCTGGTGCAGGGTTATCCGCTCGCGGAGTTCGGGAAACAGTTCCAGGCACCTCCGGAATCCCCTTAGCTTTTCCGGTATTCCCTTGGAATAGTCCAGCCTGTCCACACCGAGGATGAACTTTTCTCCGAAGATTTCCTGTCGTATTTCCTTTGCGCGGGCCACAACATGCTTTGTTCCTCCCAGGGAGGAGTACTTCTGGTAATCAATGCTGATGGGAAGGCTCCCCAGAGAGAATGAACGGTCGCCGAGGCGGACTTTCACAATGTGGCCCCTGCCGGAAACCCTGCATTCCGGGTGGAATACCTTCAGGCAGTCGAGAAAATTCTTCCTGTCTCTCCCGGTCTGGAAGCATACGAAGGAGTACCGGGTCATCTGGTCGAGGATTTCCCTGCGCCGGGGCATCTTCATGAATACATCCACGCTCGGGAAAGGAATGTGGAGGAAGAAGGACGTCCTGAGCCCCGGCTGTTTCTCCCCGAGCATGGCTCCCAGGGGGATGAGCTGGTAATCATTCACCCAGATAAAATCCTCCTCCGAGGCATGCCTCAGGACGACTCGCGCAAACTTCGCGTTTGAACGGAGATAGCCGTCCCAGTAACGGGGTGAAAAATCGCACCGGCTCTGGAGATCGTGGAAAAGAGGCCACAGCACGGAGTTGGAATATCCGTGGTAGAAATCATGCACATCTTCCTCCGTGAGCATGACGGGCAGAAGGCGGTACCCGCTCTCCTCCGACACCGGGCCGAGGATGTCCCGTATGTCGGCCAGGCGGGCGCTCGAGCCGGTTCCGGGCCACCCGGCCCAGAAACCTCCCCTGTTCTTCAGCACGGGATTCATGGCGCTGACCAGCCCCCCCGATGCCGGGCACCCTTTCCACTTCCCCTCTTCACAGGAGAGGGTCACCGGAAGCCGGTTGGACACCACCAGCAGCCTTCCTTTCTGTTTCAAGGCGTTTCCCTCCATCCTGTTTCAAGAGCGGCAAGCCACTTCCGGAGGAATTCCGGCACTTCATCCGGGCGGATCCTGACACCGGCGGCACTCTCCGCCGGAAGGGCGGACACGAGGATCCCCACCCCCCTGCCGTTGAGCACCCGGAAGGCGTCTTCGTCCGTCTCGTCGTCTCCGAGATAGCAGACAGGGTCCCTGGAGCTTCGGGCCGCCAGTACCCGTTTCATGGCCTCCCCCTTGGTGCATGAAGGAAGGCGGAACTCAACCCCCTGGTCGAAGGGAAGTCTTTCAAGGCCGACTTCGGAAGCTCTCTCAAGAATGGACTTCTCCAGCTTCCCGTACTGTTCCAGCACATCGGGCCGTTCCCTCCAGTGAAGGGCGGCCGAAACGGGTTTTCGTTCCACGGCGTCAGAAGGGAAGGCTCGGAACAGTCCCGGGAGAAGAAGAAGGGCCTGCTCCTCGGCAGCCGACAGGGCCACGGTGACCGTATCCCCTCCGGGTGACCGGCGCTGCCAGCCGTGACATCCCCATATTTCCGCCGGCACTCCAAGAAGGGAAGCAGCCTCCGACGCCTCTCTCCCGGTGAGGAGAACGAACTCTCCTCCCGCTTCCATAATTCTTCGTATAAGTTCCTTCGTTTCTTCCGGGGCGACGGCCCCGCCCCTCTCCCTGCGGAAAGGGGCGAGGGTACCGTCATAGTCGCTCACAAGCAGCGGTCTGACCCCGCCGAAGGAGCCGAAAAACCCTTCAAGGTCCGAAAGCCTCAGGCCGGGATGCCCTATATCCAACGCTCCCACTCCCCTTCCCCTCCGTCCAGGATCACGAGGAGGGACAGGTAGTTCCGCAGCTGACCCGTAATAAGGAAATTCT
>JAPXRK010000278.1:0-3004 GCA_033813575.1 Synergistales bacterium | reverse complement strand
TTTTTTCTCAAACTTTTTCAGTTTACCCCCTTGACTTTTGATAGCTGGTCTCGCTCCGCTCAGGATGACAGAGGGCTTTTTTGTCATCCTGAGGGTACGCCTCATCGCCCGAAGGATGTGGGTTTGATTCTAAGGTTCCAAGGGGCGGGATTCTTCGGGCTTCGCCCTCAGAATGACAAACCAGCTTCGCGCTCAGGATGACACTGCCGCTCTGTCACCCTGAGGGTACGCCTCACCGCCCGAAGGATCTGGTGTTGATTCCGGGGTCACCAGGGGGGATCCTTCTCTCCGCTCAGGATGACACCCCGGCTTTCCCCCGTAACGGCAGCAAACGCAGCGTCACGACAATCTCATCCGGGGATTGGAAGCGCACAGGATCTCCCTGCGGAATGTCCCTCCGCAGAAGCGCTTCACAAGCTCCTCCAGTTCGCCGCAGATTTCCTCAACTTCGCCCCTCTCCACCGGAGGCAGACCGTCCACGTTGAACTCGATGGACTTCGTCTCCGGAAGCGTGAGGGTATGATTCGCCTGCCGCCAGCTCCACCGCCGGGTGAGGACCGTATTGCCCTCGGCGAAGATGAACTCCCCCGGAAGGGGATGTTCCTCCTCTGTCTCTCCGAAGGGAACGAAAACCTCCTCCCCGTCGGCGGGCCTGAGAGCGATGTCATCCTTCACGTCGTCCAGGGAATGCCCCCCGGTGGGGACAAGATGCCGGAGGGAGAGCACGTTGCCTATGTCCACAAGGGCGTTGATTGAAGGAAGCTCCTGTCCCTTCACCACCCGCCTGGCCATGGCCTCTATGGATGAACGGAACTCCGCCGGCTTGACACCCGTCTTCCGGAATGCCTCCCGCCACGAGGCGATGCGCGGATGCTCCGCCGGGTTTGCCGTTCCCATGCGCTCCCGCAGGGAGTTCTCCGCGTCGCGAAGCATGGCTTTAAGAGTTTCGGGTGAGGGACCGTTTTCAAGATCCCTTCCGACGACCACTCCCCGGACATAGCCGGGGAAAAACGAGAACACTTCGTCCGAAATGGTGTAGAAAATCTCTTTCATGAAATAGCCTCCGTCCCTCCTCTTTATTTTGCTGCTTTCATCGGCCTCGGCATGACATCATCAGGTATGGCGCACCGGTACGCGTTTCCGTCGAGACGGGTCCTAAGTTCTTCCTTTGCCTTTTCGATAAGGGCAGGATCGTGAAGGAAGTCCACCGCGGCAGCGGCCAGAACCTTTCCGGCGTGGAGCATCCCCTTGTGGGACAGGGAAACTCCTCCCGAGGAAGCAACCTGCCATGAGTGCCCGGGCGTGTGATTGGGCCATGTTCCCACCCAGATCTGCCCTGTGGGCACATTCCAGCTCACGTCTCCTACATCAGTGGATCCGGGCTGGACGAATTCACTCGGCCCGTAGGGAAGAAGCTCGTCGGCGAGGGGACGTTCACGGAGGCGTCGTGCGGCTTCTTTTCCGGCAGCTCCACCCGGAGCCGAGTACTGGTCGAGGTCCTGGCTCCGTTCCGATGGGGCGATCCCCTCGAAAATCTTCCGGGCGAATTCCCTGTCCCCGTCCGAGTAGGCGGGAACACCCAGCTCACTGTAATTCCGATAGAGAACCTCTTCCACCACGTTATTCTGGATGACGTTCGCGCAGGCCTTGATAAAGACGATCTCAACCTTGGTACCCGTCATGAGGGCCGCTCCCCTGGCGATGTCGTTCACCCTCTCGTAGATCTCCTCCACCTGGGGCGTCTTGGGAGCACGAAGAAGGTAAAGCACCTCCGCCTTGGGCTGCACCACGTTGGGGGAAAAGCCGCCCGGGTCGGTTATGGCGTAATGCATCCTGGCCTCGGGAACCACGTGTTCCCTGAGGTAGTTCACGCCCATATTCATCAGCTCAACCGCGTCCAGGGCGCTGCGTCCCAGGTGAGGGCAGGAAGCCGCGTGGGCGCTCACCCCTCTGAACCGGTAGGCCACCTGGAAATTCGCCAGGGAGCTGAAGGGATAGACCGCGTTTACAGAACCGGGATGCCACGTAAGTGCGATGTCAACATCGTTGAAGACACCGACCCTTGCCATGAAGGCCTTGCCCGAGCCGCCTTCCTCACCGGGGCACCCATAATAGCGCACCGTCCCCTCCATTCCCGTGTTCTTCAGGTACTCCCTGAAAGCGACCGCCGCCGCCAGTGCTCCCGCGCCGAGGTTGTTGTGCCCGCATCCGTGGCCGCTGCCTCCGGGAACAAGAGGCTCTTTTTCCGTGGCTCCCGCTTTCTGGCTGAGTCCGGAAAGGGCATCGTACTCTCCGAGGAAAGCGATGACCGGGCTTCCCTGCCCCCATGAACCGCAGAATGCCGTATCCAGCCCGGCAACGGGCCGTTCGACGGTGAAGCCCCCGGCCTCGAGCGCTTCACAGAGGGCGTCTGCAGATTTGAACTCCGTGAATGCCGTTTCGGCATATTCCCAGACTTTCCGGTCCACATCGATGAAAAAATCCCTTTTTTCATCGATCACCCTTCCCAGGTCCTTTTTCTCCATTCCCTTTCACTCCTCCTCCCTGCCCCGGTTTTTGTTCATCCTGAACAATGCCGGCAACCATTCTTTTCCGTCCTGTGAGGCTGCTGAAAAAACAGCTTATCCCGGAAAAAACTGAGGTGCAGGGTATTTTGAAATACTTTTGGTCCATGATATCATCCATTCCGGCAAGGTTCCATTCTGAAGCAATGTAATGAACAAAAGGAGATGGTATCCATGTTCGACGTAAAGAAAAAAGCGCAGGAACTGAACGGCCAGATCACCCGTTGGAGGCGCACGCTCCATGCCAATCCGGAAATCGGCTTCAACACTGCCGCCACGGAGAAGCTCATCGTGGACGAGCTCGGCAAAATGGGCGCTGACGAGATCCGTCACGGGAACGGCAAGCGCGGGATCGTGGCCCTCATCAAGGGGAAAAAACCCGGAAAGGTCCTCGGCATCCGGGCGGACTACGACGCCCTCAATATGGCGGAGGACACGGG
>JAPXRK010000277.1:0-3019 GCA_033813575.1 Synergistales bacterium | reverse complement strand
GCAGAGGGGAAGAAGGGAGGGCAGCAGCCGCAGGGTGTCCCGGACGGCCCCGAGATCCCGGGGAGTGCCGGTGCCCATGCTCAGCCGCGATGTTGCCCGCTCCACGTCCCGGCACTCCGGGAGGAGGTCCCTCAGCCGCCGACGATCTCCTGGGTTGGTTAGAAGATATTCCACGCCGTCCTGCCGTTTTCTGACGGCCGCCTCGTCCAGCAGGGGACGGAGAATCCACTCCCGGAGGGTCCGCCGCCCCATGGGCGAGCGGCACCGGTTCAGGGTCCCCCAGAGGGAGGGGCCGCCTTCGTCAAGAATTTCCAGGTTCCGCTGGGTGGTCACGTCCAGATGGAGATACTCCCTCGGCCTCAGGGGATAGATCCGCCGCACGTGGTTCACCGCGCCGAACTGGGTCTCAGAGAAGTACTTCATTGCCGCCGCGGCGCACCCCGCCGAAGGGCTGTTGTCTTCCACGCCGAAGGAGGCCAGGGAAGCCACGCCCCACTGTTCCGCCAGCCACCGGGTGCCGGACACGGGGCTGAAGAATTCCTCCGGACGGGAGATGGGAAAGTAGTCCGAAAGCAGGGGAAGGTTTCGGGAGATGCAGAAATTCGCCGGAAAAAGCAGTTCCCCTGGGGCGAAGGAAGCCACCAGGGACGCCGCCTCGCCTGACGGGAAGATCCCGGCCTCCAGACGCCCCGTCTCCGCCGAAAGCAGGGCAACGGCGATGTCCTTGCCCGCCCCCGCCACGGCCGCCAGCCGCCCGCCCATCCCCGCGTCCTCGGGCACGAAGGTCCCCGGGGTGACGATGCGGACCACCTGCCGGTCCACCAGTGTCTTGCCGTCCGGCTCACCGATCTGCTCGCAGATGGCCACTTTGCACCCCGCCCGAACGAGCCGCCCGAGGTAGGCGTTCACCGCGTGCCAGGGCACCCCCGCCATGGGGATGCTCTTGGAGGCGTCCCGTGCCGTCAGGGTGATGTCCAGTATCTCCGAGGCCTTCCGGGCGTCGTCGAAGAACATTTCGTAAAAGTCGCCCATGCGGAAGAAGAGGATGCAGTCGGGGTAGAGGGCTTTCCATTCGGTGTACTGGGAGAGCATGGGGGTCATCTTCACCCCCGGGGGGAGCTCGGTCATGAAACGCCTCCGGAATGGCGGTCGAGCCAGCTCTGGAGAATGAGCGCAGCGGCCACCTTGTCCACCTTTCCCTTCCGGTTTTTGCGGGACACATCCCCTTCCAGGAGGGCCTGCTGGGCCATCACCGTGGAAAACCGCTCATCGTGGAGCACCACCTTCACGGCATCGTAGCGCTCCGCCAGCAGCGCGGCGCATTCCTCGATCCGCACCGCCTCCGGCCCCCGGGTCCCGTTCGTCCTGATGGGGATGCCGAGCAGCAGCATTTCGGGATCGTACTGCGCCACCAGGGCGTCCAGTTCCTCGAGCCACGCTCCTTCGGCAGGCAGAACGGCGATCCCCTGGGCGAACATCCCCAGGGGATCGCTGACCGCCACGCCGATTCTCACTGTTCCGATATCGAGGGCGAGAATTCGTCTCATCAGCTTCGGATCTGTCCCTCCACCCACGCCTGGAAGGATGCGAACACCTTCGGCAGGGCAGCCGGGTCCTTCCCGCCTCCCTGGGCGAGGTTGGGCCGTCCGCCGCCTCCGCCGCCGAGCAGGGAGGAAGCCTCCTTCACGATTTTTCCCGCGGCAACGCCCTTCGCCACCGCATTGTCATCAGCCATGGCGATAATCTGAACATTGGTCCCCTCCACGGATGCGAGAAGGATCACGAGCCCCTCGCCCCGGTATCCGTTCTTCAGCCTGTCGCCGAGTTCCCTGAGGGCATCGGGAGCAAGACCCTCAAACGTGCCGTACACCCCTTCGACTCCCCCCTTGAGGGAAAGCCGGATCAGCCGCTCCTCCAGGTTGGCGCTCAGGGCGTTGAGTTTTTCCTCTTCCCTGCTCCTCCTGAGGGCCTTTACCTCCGCCTGAAGCTGCTCCACCTTCTCGAGTACGGCGCTTTCGTCCACGGACAGAAGGCCTTCAAGGTCGGAGATGTTCCTCCAGAGCGTCTGGAACATTTTCAGGGCGGTCATCCCCGTGACGGCCGTGATGCGCCGCGTCCCGGAGCCGATGCCCTCCTCGCGGAGGATCTTGAAGCACCCGATCTCCCCGGTGGACGCCACGTGCAGGCCGCCGCACAGTTCCGAGGAAAATCCCGGAATCCGTACCACCCGCACCACGTCGCCGTATTTTTCCTCGAAGAGCGCCTTCGCCCCCATTTCCCGGGCATGCTCCATGTCGCTCTCTTCCACCGTGAGGCCCGAATTCTCGAGGATGCGGGCGTTTACCTCCGTCTCCACGGCAAGAAGCTGCTCTCTGCTCATGGCCTCGAAGTGGGTAAAGTCAAACCTCAGGCCGTTCTCCCCCACAAGGGAGCCGGACTGCCTCACATGGCCTCCCAGCACACGGCCCAGGGCCTCGTGAAGCAGGTGCGTGGCCGTGTGGTTCCTTCTGATGGCGCGGCGTCGTTCGTCGTTCACGCACGACCGCACCGGGTCGCCCGCCGCAAAGCTCCCCGAGAGGACCTTCACTTTGTGGACCACGAGCCCCCTGCAGCGGATCATCGTGTCGGTCACTTCGGCCTTGCCGCCCGCGGACGAGATGGTGCCGGTGTCTCCCACCTGCCCGCCCTTTTCGCCGTAGAAGGGCGTGGCGTCGAGGATGATCTCCCCCTCCATCCCTTCCTCCAGGGATTCCGCTTCCTCACCGTCCACGACGATGGCGGCGACTGCCCCGGACGACTCGGCGCCTTCGTACCCCATAAAGGGAGTATCGCCGAGGCGCTCGTTCAACTCGCTGTAGACATCGCCCGCCAGGGCGCTCCGCTTCTGCTTGCTGGAAGCCCGGGCGCGCTCCCGCTGGGCGGTCATCTCCCGGTCGAAGCCCGCCTTGTCCACGGTGAAACCGTTCTCGTCGGCGATCTCCATGGTCAGCTCCAGGGGGAAACCATAGGTATCGTAGAG
>JAPXRK010000276.1:0-3020 GCA_033813575.1 Synergistales bacterium | reverse complement strand
CGTACAACGGGACGGTGGGCTTCACGACCGGGGATGTGACGTGCATCGCGGATGCCGGGGACAATTTCGCGCTTGTGATCGGCGATGACTCGACGGCGGCGGCGGTTGTCGGGACGGGCAACGTTGCCATTGCGATCGGGGATCACGACACGGCGGCCGCGTCGGCGGGCACTGGCAACCTCGCGTTCATCGTGGGGTCCGGCAGCGAGGCGGTCGCGCGGTCGGGCGACGGCAACAGCGCGTTCGCATTCGGGACCGGCGTGGGCATCGTGGCCGGCTCCGGAGACCAGCCGCATGGAGGAAAGGCCTTTCGAAACCGCCGCATCCTCGACAGCCTGGACGAGTTCCCTGTCAAAGACCACGGGTTCGAAGCGCACAAGGTGTTCCGACGAAATCCCGACACCTTCTTCGAGGGCTGTCTTTTCAAGGAAAGCTGCCAACCGCTTCTCCGCCTCCGTCAGCTTCGCACCATCCGGATCCCGTAGGTCCACCGTGAAAACAGCCTTTGAAGGGATGACGTTCACCGCTCCGGGTTCTAAGGCGATGGTTCCGACGGTGGCAAGAGTGGTCCCCGCTGAGAGGGAAAGCTCCCTCAGGAAAAGGGACACCCGGGCGGCGGCATACCCAGCGTCATGGCGAAGCTTTGTCGGTGTCGTCCCGGCATGATTGGCCTTCCCCTCAATAGTGACCCGCCACCAGGAAATTCCCTGCACTCCCTCCACCACGCCGATCCGTTTTTTTTCCGCGTCAAGCCTCGGCCCCTGCTCCACGTGAAGCTCGAGATATTCGGTAGGAAGAAGGAACCCGGGTTCTTCTCCGCCGGAATAGCCTATGGCGGCGAGGGCATCGCCCACGGTACACCCCTGCCCGTCGGTGATTTCCAGTACCTCCCCGAGGGACATGCCCCCCACGGCGACAAGGGACCCCATCATGTCCGGCTGAAAGCGGACACCCTCTTCGTTCGTGAACGCCGCCGCCACAAGAGGCCGGGGCGGAACCACACCGGCCTCCCGAAAGGCCCGGAGCACCGCCAGGCCGGACAGGACGCCGAAACAGCCGTCATAGGGCCCGGCATGGATCACCGTGTCAATGTGGGAACCGATCATCAGGGCGTTCCCGAGCCCTCCGTCCCTTCCCCGGAGAATGCCGAAAAGATTGCCGATCCTGTCCACCCTGACCTCGAGGCCGGCCTCCTTCATCCATCGAACCACCAAATCCCTGCCCGTTTTTTCGCTTTCCGAAAGGGCGAGGCGCGTCCTGCCGCCGCCCGAATCCAGCCCCACCGACGCCAGGCTTTCAATCTGCCCGAGAAGCGCATCGCCCCGCACAACCGGCCGGGAAGCGCGATTTCCTTCTGATATCATTGCATAGCCTCCTCAAAGATCATTTTTTCTCACACCAGAGGAACCGGTACCCGGGGACATCATTCTTCTTCAGAAGAGAGCGGCCGGATGCCGAGAAAGATATCCTGGCCGGGTCCGCCTTCCGGTCCGTGGGCGAAGGGAACATGCACGGGTTCGAATCCCGCGTCTCGTATCATTTCCAGCCACGCCGCCCGCGGAAAGAGTCCCAGGCTGTGGCGGTCGTGGAAAACCTCCACTGTTCCGTCCCGGTCCCTCAAAACATAGGCCATATCGGCTACATACTCCTCTTCCCGCGGTTCGGGAACCCAGCGCCACTCGAGATACCGAAGGGCACGGCCGTCCTTTTCGCTGCCTCCCGTCTCCGTTCCGGGCTCGAAGGTCTCCGCTACGAAGTCGGGCTGGAAGAGAGCCGCTCCCCCCGGGGCGGTATGGATGAAAGCCGTGGAGACAGCCGCGGCGAGGTCGCAGCGGTTTCTCATGTAGTTCACCGCATCATGGAGGAGAACACAGTCGAAGGTCCGCCCGAGCCTGATGGACCGCATGTCTCCCTGAACATGGCTGCATTCCGGGTTGAGACGACGGCTCAGTTCCAGCATGGCCGGTTCCAGGTCAAGGAGAGTACAGGCGAAAGACCTCTTCAGGTATGCGGCATTGTGCCCGGGCCCACTGCCGAGGTCAAGCAGGGTGCGGGGAGGCCTCGGGCAATTGGATATGAACAGTCGCCGGTACAGGTCTGCCTCTTCGGCGTAATCCTCCACAGGCGTCAGCAGGGGGTACCATTCCGCAAGGTCCCGGTACAGCCTGAGATTCAGGCCGGAATCCATTTCTTTGCTTCTCTCCACCTGCATCCCTCCCATTTTCCGGCCGCCGTCTCCACAGGGCCGCTTTCCTGTTCCGGCCCCGTCAGTCCCGCCGCCGGGCGGTGAAAAACTCGTAGGCGAAATACTCCGGGTACTTGCGGCGCATTTCAGGCTCCAGTGCCAGCCGGTCGAGGATTGCGAGAGCTTCTTCGTCACCTTCATATTGTTTCCGCATCTCGGAGATGCGTTTTTCCATGGGGGTATAGAAGTCCGTCCACCAGGCCTCGTCCGGCAGGGTGAAATGACCTGCCGGGGAGAATCCCGATCTTTCCAGGAGCGCCAGGATGTCCGCCGTCCTTCCCATGGACGGGTAATCGAGGTCGAAGCTCTCCTTCACCTCCGACGGAGGATCATCCCTGAGCCACACGGCGTCCGTGAAGGCGAGAAATCCCCCCGGGATGAGCAGTCCCCGGCAGACAGACAGGGCCCGTTCCATGCCGATGGAGTACAGCGCTCCCTCTGACCAGACCAGGTCAAAACTCTCCGGGGGAAGCCCCGTATCGGCCATATCGGCGACCATGGGGAAAATCCGCTCCGAGAGCCCGAGGGACGACACCGTCTCCCTGAGACGGCTGATGCTCGGTTCATGAAGATCCACAGCGACTATGGTTCCCCTGGTCATCGCTGCAAGGAGGAGGGTCTGTCCTCCGACGCCGCACCCCAGGTCCACCACTTTCGGGAACGGCGGCAGTCCGGCGCACAGTTCAAGAGCCTTCGCGGCGCATGCCCTGTTTCCGGGACCCTGCCTCGGGAGCGACTCGAACAATTCCAGGAACAGCTGCCAGAACCGTGACGC
>JAPXRK010000275.1:0-3025 GCA_033813575.1 Synergistales bacterium | reverse complement strand
GGTACAGGTTTTCGCACTCTACGGAGGAAATAAAGCCGGAGAGGTTTCCGGCCCGGCACCAGCGGGTTCCAAGATGGAGGTCGGAGAGAAAGACCGATCGGTATTTCAGCGGATTCATCCCTTCCTTTCAGGGGCGCTGCGGGTGGGCTTCGTCTCCCATTATACAGCAGGGGAAATGCCCGGTCTCCCCCGTCACTCCGGGGAGTTTCCGTCGTCGGTGCCGGGGCGGATGATCTGCTTCATGATGTTTTCCAGGAGCTGCTTTTTCACCTGGTCCTCGGTGCTGGTGGAGGTGTCCTTGCCTTCCCCGGTGGGGATCTCCACGGTGATCTTGATCTGGGTTTCGTTTTTCCCCGAGCCGTTGGGCCTCGGTATGGACGCGGGAGTTGCCGGGGCGGTCACCTTGAGGTCGGTGAGCACCGGGGCGTCCCAGGTTCCCTTGAGGTTGAAGGACGTCTCCCGGAAGTCCCGTACTGACATGCCCCCCAGCAGGCCGGAGAGGAACTTCTGGAGGAATGCCGGGTCGGTGAGAGGGTTGCCGTCGACGGCGATGATGCCCTGGAGGGCGCCGAGGAAGGCGTTCAGGGCCCGGACGTTGATGTCCCCCACGCACTTGAGGTCCAGGGGAGAATCGTTCCACCCCAGGGACCCGCTGGCGGAGAAGTACCTGTAGACGTCGTCCCCCACGGGAGCGGAGACCCTGCTTCCAGGAAGGAGGAAGATGTTTCTTCCGTCGAGGTTGAAGCTTGCCAGCACGGAGCTGAACTTCACCACTCCTGTGGGGGAGACGGTCTTCAGGGCGTCGAAACCCGACACCGTGCCGTCCTTTGCGGAGAGCTGCCCGCTTCCGAAGACCATTCCCACCATTCCCCCGGTGCCGCTTCCCCTTGCCGTGAGGTCCGCCTTTCCCGTCACCGATCCCTTGCCCCCGAGGATCTTCTCCGTGGCGTTCCCAAGGTCCATGCCCTTGACGGTGAGATTTCCCTCCCACCGCATGGTGGCCGGGTCGACCATGCCGGAGGCGGCGGCCTGCCCGCCGTGGTACTCCGCCTTCCCGTCCCTGACATTGATTCTGCCGTCCTTCCATGTGAAGGGGATGTCCACGGCCTTGACTTCCGTGCGGTAAAAGCCGAGGGAAGCGGAGCGGATACGCCCCTCCCAGGAATTTCCCTTTTCGCCGAGAATGCCCCTGGCGGTGAAATCCGCCTCCCCGGAGACCATGCCCGCAGCCTGGGCGGACAGTCCGGAGGCGGTGGCCCCCAGGTCGATCTTTTTGCTGTTCTTGAGGGTGATCTCTGTACCCTTGGGTGTAAAGGCCATTTTCCCTTCCACGGCGAGGATGCTCTTGCCGAGGATCCCTTCGGCGGCCAGGGCATAGGCTCCCTTTCCGTCAGGTTTCAGGGAGAAAGCGGCCTTTTCCAGCAGAAGTCCGGAGAAAGTGATGAGGGGGGAGGTTCCCGAGAAGACGGCGGACAGTTTTCCCCCCAGGGTCCCTGAGAGGGTGACTTTTCCCGCTGCCGTGCCGCCGAGGCTCACGTCCGGGAAGAAGGCCGCCGAGAGCTTCCGGAGGTCCAGTTCCCGCGATAACGCCGAAAGGCTGATTTTCCCTTTCTGTTTCAGTTCCAGGGTACCTTCCGCGGTGACCGGAGCGTCCAGGATGCGGGCGGAAAAGGATGTCAGTTTGAGGCTGGAGAGGGTACCCTCCGCCTTTGCCGCCAGAGAACGGACGGAAAACCCCCCGGCGGAGAGCTCCGGTCCGTTCAGGGAAAGGGAGAGGGACGGCGAGGATGCTTTCCCTGCCAGGGAGAATTCTCCCCCGAGGGTTCCCGATGCGGAGGAAGGAGGCGCTCCCAGGTCCGCAGCGGCCTGCCTGAGGGCCAGCCCCGAGAATGCCCCTCTGAAATTCAGGGCCGGTGAACGGGCCAGGGAGGAGACCTTTCCGGAGAGCTGCACCTTCCCTCCCCAGAGGGAGGCCGTCGCTTCCGAAAGGGAAAGCTCCCCGCCGGCAAACCGGCCTTTCAGCACCGCGCCCCGGAGGGGAAGGGTTTTCGACAGGGGCGTGTCCTTCCCCCTGACCTCGAAGTTCACCGCCGGAGACGAGAGGGGTGACCGGGCGGACCACTTCAGGTCCGCCGTGCCCGAGGCGCCCAGCGGTTTTGACGACGAGGCGAGGGACTCTATGAAGGCCCAGCGGATATTCTTTCCCTCCCCTTCAAAAGCCATGGCGGGCGCATCCCCGGACAGGCCCGACAGGGTCCCTTTCCCGGAGACCGTTCCTCCGCCGGGAATCGACAGGGAGACGGACGACACGTTCATGCCGTCCGCCGTTCCCGTAAAGGCGGCGGAAAGATTCTCCGCCGGGGTGCCAAGGAGGGTCAGCTTCGGGGCGGAGAGGGCCCCGGAAAGGGTCATCTTCCCCTCGAAGGGATATTTCAGGAAGAGCTTTCCCGTACCCGTGCCGGCCAGCCCCAGGCCGGGAGCGTAGGCCGCGCCCGAGGATTTCAGGTCGAGCCTGTCGGAGCGGATCTCCAGGGCGGTTTCGGTCCGTTCATTTTCATCGATGACAACCTTTCCCGATGCGCTGAAGGAGGATTCGAGCCATTTTCCCGCCGCCCTGAGGTCGATGAGGTTCCCCCCGGTCAGTTCCAGGCCCCCTTTCAGGTCCGTCACGGGAAAGCCTTCGAGGACAGCCTTCGGCGAAGCAAAGGCGACGGAGCCCCCCAGCCTGTCGAAGGGTCCGTCGAGGTCGACCCTGAGCGACGAGAGGACGCCCCGGCCGAAAGAAAGCCACGAGAAGAAGTGCGTCCACTCCTGAAAGTCCACATTCTTCAGGCCCAGTTTTATTTCCGCCAGGGGAACGGGGGCGAAGAACACGGAGAGGCTGCCCTCCACGGGGGACGAAAAGACCGTCCCTCCAGCGGGGGAAAGGGTCGCCTTCTCCCCGTCGGCGGACCAGTGGAAACGCCCTTCCGTGAGGAGGTCCCAGATGTCGCCTCCGAGTATCTCTCCCTCCCCGGACAGGAGA
>JAPXRK010000274.1:0-3050 GCA_033813575.1 Synergistales bacterium | reverse complement strand
CGGTCATCCAGGACGGAGTGGCAAAAAGTATTCTGAACAAAGAGAAAGGAACGCTTCTTGTTTGGTATAATTCCTACAGTCGCGCTTTTACTTCCCGGGGTCTCCTCCTTGTCCGGCTGCTTCGGCAGGGAGGGGGACTTGAGTGGAGATGGACGGAAATACAGAAGCACAGCTAAACCTGCGGGGGTGGTTTCTACCGAAACATTCAGTACCACGGCGTTTCTTTTTTTCCAGGACCATACATCCTTATCCAATACTCGTGGAGGGTAGAAAACCGCATGGCAGAAGAAAGAAAAGCAGAAACCTCCCCCCTCGCTCCCGGGGAAGTTGTGACCTGTACGGTGGAACAGATCATGCCCTACGGCGCCTTTGTCCGGCTCAAAACGGGCCAGAGGGCAATGATCCACATCTCGGAGCTGTCCCACAGCTTCGTGAAGAAGGTCGAGGACATTCTCTCCCTCAGCCAGGAAGTCCAGGCGAAGGTCATCAAGATCGACGAAAAAGGCAGGATCGACCTTTCCCTCAAGAAAATGGAGGCTCCGAGGCCGGCCCAGTCCCCCAGGGCATCATCCTTCGGGCCTGCGGCACCCGAGGACACCAGGGACTCCTTTGAGAAGAAACTGTCGAACTACCTCAAGGCAAGCGAAGCGAAGATCGCCGACCTCAACAACAAGCTCAACAGCTCAAGGGCGGCGAAGAAGCGGGGCAAACCGGCGAAGTGAACCGGTCAGCCGGAAAGCTTTCAGGGGGGCGGATCCGCCCCCGTTCCTTTTTTGAGCCGTCCGGTCCCCGGGACCTGATCGCCGTCTCGCTCCAGATGAAGGGGCGCAGATTCGACCGGGCTGTGGTCGCAGGAATCGCCCGGCGATGCATTTTCGGTGTGCCTCAGGTTATCGCCTGCAGTCCCCTGCGGGACGGGAAGCCCTTTCCGACCACATTCTGGCTCACCTGTCCCCACCTCGTGAGGCTGTGCGGGGTTCTCGAATCGGAGGGGGCGGTGACGGAACTCGAACGGACAAGGCTGGAACAGCCTGTTCCCTGGACGGAGTACAACCTCTTCCACGCCCGGCTCCGCCTGCTCATGGTGCAGCCAGCCTCCGCCCGCTTCCTCCGGAAACACCGCGGTGGCGTATGGAGCACCCTGAGCCGTGGAGGTACGGGAGGAATTGACTACCTCTCACCCTCCAGGGGAGGGGTGAAATGCCTTCACCTCCAGGCGGCGTCCTGGCTTGCCCTCGGATTTCACCCCGCGGGAGAGTACCTCCGGAAGGCTCTCGATCCCCTGTACTGCCCGGCGCCGGAGGTCTCGGTCTGCGTCCGCCGCTGCTGAAGAAATTGCCCCCTGAAAGGAGACGCCTTCATGTGGAAGGGAAGATTTACCGAAAACACCGCCCAGGCGGTCCAAAAATTCACCCAGTCCCTCGACCTCGACTGGGCGCTCGCTTCCTATGACATCGAAGGGAGCGTCGCCCACGCCCGGATGCTCGGCTCCGAGGGGCTGATCCCCCCGGAAGAAGCCCGGCGGATCGAGGACGGGCTCAACAGGATCAGGGAAGAGATCGCTTCGGGAACCCTCGTTCCCACCCAGGAACTGGAAGACGTGCACATGAACATCGAAAGCCGCCTCATCGAACTCCTCGGGCCCACAGGTGCCAGGCTCCACACGGGACGGAGCCGGAATGACCAGGTTGCCGTCACCATGCGCCTCTTCCTCCGGGACCGGCTCCGGCACATTGCATCCGGAATGGAGGCCCTTCTTGCCGTGCTGCTGGAACGGGCCGCCCGGCACATGGACGTCATCGTTCCCGGATTTACCCATCTGCAGCAGGCCCAGCCAATTTCCATGGGACACTACTGGATGGCCCATTTCGCAGCCTTTTCCAGGGACTGCGAACGGCTGCTCTTCGCCCTCGGCTCACTCCGGGAATGTCCTCTCGGTGCGGGTGCCCTCGCCGGCTCCACCCTCCCCCTGAACCGGGAGATGACCGCAAAGGCGCTCGGATTCGCATCCCCCACGAGGAACAGCCTCGACACAGTGGCCCAGAGGGATTACATGGCGGACTACCATTCCTTCGCCGTCACCTTTGCCACCCACTGCAGCCGTCTCGCCGAGGACTTCGTCATCTACTCATCCAGGGAGTTCGGCTGGCTTCTCCTCCCCGACGCCTTCTGCACCGGCTCGAGCATGATGCCCCAGAAAAAGAACCCCGACGTGCTGGAACTGCTCCGGGGGAAGACAGGACAGATCCTCGGCCATTTCCTCGACCTTCTCGTGACGCTCAAGGGCCTTCCCCTGACCTACGACCGGGACCTGCAGGAGGACAAGCGGGGACTCCAGGCTTCCCTGCGGACCGTTGAGGAGATGCTTGCCGTTCTGGTCCCCCTTCTGTCGGCGGTGGAAGTGGACGGGGAAAAGGCTGCGGAGGGAATGAACGACGGATTCCTTCTCGCCACCGACGTGGCCGAGTATCTCGTCGCAAAGGGCGTTCCGTTCCGGCAGGCCCACGGAATGGTGGGCGGCCTGGTGAAAGAGTGCCTCGCACGGAAAAAAGGACTGTTCGATCTCACCGGGGAAGAATGGAAAGAACTTATTCCCGAAGCAGGTGAGGACCTGTTCCCGCTCCTCTCGCTCCGCTCGGCGGTGGAGCGGCGGAGGACCTACGGGGGCACGGCCTTCGACCAGGTGGCGAAACAGATCGAAGACGGAAAGGCGTTCCTGGAGAGTTTCAGGGAATCCGTAAAACGCTAGAGATTGCTGTCGTCCCGGAGGAACCCTGGACTCTGCCGTTCCGAACGACCGCCGCTGCCTGTCGTCCCGAACGAGAGAAACAGACTGTCATCCTGAACGGCCGAAGCGGCCTGTCATCCCGAGGAGCGGTTTCGGCGATGATCGCGTCCCCGGAGGGGAGGAATACCGGGGTTGTCCCTGCTTGTCATCCCGAACAAGCGCAGCGATCGCGGAGCATCCCCGGAGGGGGGAGGGATCTCGACGTTGTTTCGTTCTGATGCCCGTCCTCTGTTTTTTGTCATCCTGAGGGCAGCTTCACGCC
>JAPXRK010000273.1:0-3051 GCA_033813575.1 Synergistales bacterium | reverse complement strand
GAAGACCCATCTCATGCACGCCATCGGCCACTACGTCCTCGACAGGAACCCGAACCACAAGGTGACCTACGTGAGTTCGGAGAAGTTCATCAACGAATTCATCCAGTCCATCAAGAACAACAAGACCCAGGAATTCAAATCAAAGTACAGGAGCGTGGACATCCTTCTCATCGACGACATCCAGTTCCTGGGGAACAAGGGAAGCAGCCAGGAGGAGTTTTTCCACACCTTCAACCAGCTCCACACATCGAAAAAGCAGATCGTCATCTGCTCCGACCGGCCGCCGAAGGAGATCCAGAGCATCGAGGACCGGCTCGTGAGCCGCTTCGAGTGGGGGCTTGTCACGGACATCCAGTCCCCTGACCTCGAGACGAGGATCGCCATTTTGCAGAAAAAAGCCCAGCTCCGGAGGTATGACATCCCCGACGACGTGATCAATTTTCTCGCCGTCAACATCCCGAGCAACATCCGGGAGCTCGAGGGGGCCCTCAATCGGGTGGTGGCCTGCGCCGAGCTTTCCAGCGAACCCATCACGGAGGAAAACACGGGAGAGTGGCTCAAGGACGTCATCCGCAAGGATGTCCGCGGACCCGTGAGCGTGGATGCCATCCAACACGCCGTGGCCGAATTCTTCAGCATGAGCGTGGACGATCTTCTGAGCGCCAAGAGGACGTCCGACCTGGCCCTCGCCCGGCAGATCGCCATGTTCCTGTGCCGCAAGCTTACCGAGGTCAGCCTGCAGCAGATCGGCCTCTCCTTCAGGAAAAAGGACCACACTACGGTGCTTCACGCGCACCGGAAAATCAGCCAGATGGTGAAGGAGCAGCCAAGGATCCGCCAGATTGTGGATACAATCGAAGGAAAACTGTGAATGAACGTGTCCTTTTGTGGATAAACCGGCCGGAGGAGGAGAATTATTTTTTTGCCTGTGGATACTGTGAATAACTTTGCCGGTCAGGCGAAATTCTGTCCACAGGGGGAAATCCCGTCAGACGGCCCGGCCGTCAGGTTATCCACAATACTCGCATCACCTATTATCATTACTGTCACTAAAACCAAAAAACAATAAAAGATGTACTTCGGGGAGGGAAACATTGTGAGACTTCAGATCAACAAGGGAGAGTTCATGAAAAACTGGCAGATCGCCGAAAGGAGCACCAGTTCGAAAAGCACCATCAACTCTCTTACAGGCATACTGCTGAAAGCCTCCGGCCAGGACGATGAAAACACCGTCCGCCTCGAGGCCACCGACCTGAAAACATCCGTCAAGTGCATCTCCCGGGGAATCCTGGTGGAGGAAGAGGGAGAAGCGGTCCTGCCGGTCAAGGTCGTGGGGGAACTCTTCAAAAAAGCTCCCACCAGCGTTTTCACCGTCTCCGTGACCGACGGAAAGGGCCTGATCATCGCCGGAAGGAACCGGTACAAGTTCACCACCTACCCCTCCAGGGAATTTCCCACCCTTCCCGTATCGGAAAGCGCTCCGTTTTTTTGTTCCATAAGCGCTTCCGAGCTGCTCCGGACCATTTCGGAAGGAACGGTGGCCAGTACCGTCGGCGAAGAGTTTCCGAAGTACCTCGGCACCGCGTTCTTCCAGATGAAGGACGGGGAGCTCCGGGTCATCTCCACGGACGGACGGCGGCTTTCACTGTCCAAATGCTACCCGGCGGAGAAGGGGGACGACGGCGATTTCCTTCTGCCGATCACCGGCCTGAAGGAACTGCAGCGGCTCCTTTCCTCCGTGGACGGAGAAACCCCTGTCCGGGTCCTTTCCGATACCACCCTGGTGTTCTTCCAGATGGGGAGTCTTGAATTCTCCGTCCGGAGAGTGGAGGCCGCATTCCCAAACTACGAAAAAATCCTGAACCCCCAGAGCACCACGAGCCTGGACGTGGACCGAAACTCTCTCGCGGCAGCCCTGGAGCGGGTGGATGTCATCGTCCGGGAATTCAGCCGCATGGTCCTCTTCCGCCTCTCTCCCCAGGGAGACCTCGTCCTCACGGGAAAAGCGCCTGAAACGGGAGCGGTGGAGGAGATCCTCGACGGAAAGATCGAAGGGGAACCCCTGACGGTGGCCTTCAACGTGGGCTTCCTCCTCGACGGCCTGAAGGCCCTCTATGGTGAACGGGCGTTCATCAGCTTCAACGGTCCCGAGGGACAGATGACCATGCTCCGGCCCGACCAGAAGGACTTCCTGTACATGGTCATGCCCATCAAGCTCACGGAAAACGACCTCTCCTTCGAGGAAGACAACGGGGAAGAGGAGGATATCCCCACCGAATAGGGCATGTGGTGTTCCGAGTATCTCGTTCGAAATTTCCGCAATCTTTCTCCGGTCCGGATTTCATGGGATCCCGGCCTGAACCTGGTCACGGGAAAAAACGGGGCGGGAAAAACCAACTGTCTTGAAGGACTCCATCTCCTGACGGGATGGGGTCCTTTCGGCGAAAGAAAGGATCTTCCCTCCTGGGATGGGGAAGGGGACAGGGCGTATATCACCGGTACCTTCTGCGGCGAGGAGGACTTGTTCCTTGCCATGGCCGTGGGCGGTTCCACCGTAGTGAAGTGTGACGGAAAGCGGGTTTCCTTTCCCGAGGTGCGGGCGAGGGTGCCCGCTCTCGCTTTTCTTCCCGGTGATATGGCCCTGTTGGATGGAACCCCTTCTATTCGTCGAAATTTTCTGGACAGAATATGTGCCCTTCTTTTTCCTCTCTACGCCAGGAGAATCAGCGATTTCCGGAGAGCTGTCCGCCACAGGACAGTTCTTCTCAGGGCGGGAAAACGGACGGAGTCAGTATCCCGTGCCATGGCTCCCCTGGCGGCATGGATCTGGTCGTGCAGGGAGGAGGCGGCGGGTCTTCTTTCGTTGGGGCTTGCCCACTTCCCGGATCTTTCCCCCGCGCCCCTGGAACTCGTCCATGTCCGGGGAGGCGGTTCGGGAACGGAAGATCCCCTCGATGACTGGTGGAAGTCCCTCGAAACCTGGGGCGAGAGGGAAAGGAAAAGCTGTCTTTCCCTGGTGGGGCCTCACCGGGATGATCTCCTGGTCAGGAC
>JAPXRK010000272.1:0-3084 GCA_033813575.1 Synergistales bacterium | reverse complement strand
CGGTGTCGTTCTCCTTCTCCCTTTCCCATGTGAGGCACCTCCAGTGGAATCATTCCCATTGTCGGGCCTTCATCTGTGTCCGTCAATTCCGGGGAAGGTCAGGTCCTCGCATTCGCTCGGGATGATACTGGTCTGTTGTCCTCCTGAGGAGCCCTGGGCGACGAAGGATCCCAATTTTGAGGCAGGCTAAAAACCAACAGCGAGATCCTTCGCTTCGCTCAGGATGACAAACAAGGGCGAGATCCCTCGCATTCGCTCGGGATGACAAGCAACGACAGAATCCTTTGCTTCGCTCAGGATGACAGGCAAGGGCGAGACTATTTCTGCTCCTGCTGCAGCTTCTTGAAGTCCTCCCGCACGGGGCAGAAGACGTCGATGACGAGGCAGTCCTCCAGGGCGAAGCCTCCGTGGGCCTCGCCTCCGGCGAAGACGATGCCCTGCCCCGGGGTGAGGGTGACCTTTTTGTCGGCAGTGCCGAGTTCCATTTTTCCGGCGAGCAGCAGGGTGGTCTGCTCGTGGGGGTGGTCATGGAAAACAAGTTCTGTTCCCTTTTTGATCTCCCACTGGGCGAAGGTGAAGCCCTCGGAGTGGATGAATTTCCCGATGAAACCCGGCCTTCCGGTGAACTTTTCGACGGTTTCCATGTCAAATGTCTTCATGTCTGCATGCATCCTTTCCATTTGGTAGTGTACTCGTCCTGCCCCTCCTGGGGAGAACTGGGCACCCTTGACACAATCCGGTCTCGCGAGTATAAGTAGGAATCAATTTCGTTTCCAATAATATGCCATTTGCGCGATGAAGGGAAGAGTACCTTTTTCCGGCGGCGGACAGAGAGGGAGGACCCAGGCTGAGAATCCTCCTCCGGAGCGGGAAAGGGAAGACCACCCCCGAGCGGGCGCCGAAGTCCTGAGGGAGGGAAGGCGCCGGGGTCCGCCCCATACAGCGGGATCGAGCAGCCGATTATTTCGGAAGTGGAGTGGGACCGCGATGAGCCTGCATCGTCTCCAGCATGTGGACGATGCAGGCTTTTTTTTCAGGAGGGAGATTCATGAGAAAAGGCATTCTGCATTCATACGAGCGTTTTTTTCCCCTGACGGACCGGACTCCCCGTCTTTCCCTGTGCGAAGGCGACACTCCCCTTGTTCCGCTGCGGAATATTGGCCGGGAGCTTGGTGTGGAACTGTACGGCAAGTATGACGGCCTGAACCCCACGGGATCCTTCAAGGACCGGGGGATGGTACTTGCTGTGTCGAAGGCCCTGGAGGAGGGTGCGAAGGCCCTCATCTGCGCGTCCACGGGGAACACGTCCGCCTCGGCTGCGGCCTACGGGGCCGCCGCGGGAATTCCCTGCTTCGTCCTGCTGCCGGCGGGGAAGGTGGCTGTGGGAAAGCTGGCCCAGGCACTGATCTACGGCGCCCGGGTCATCGCCGTACGGGGAAATTTTGACCGGGCCCTCGAAATGGCCCGGGAGGCTTCCAGGGAAAAGGGAAGCCTCGCCATCGTGAACTCGGTGAACCCGTACCGGCTGTTCGGCCAGAGGAGCGCTTCGTGGGAGATTTGCGACGAGCTTGGCGACGCGCCGGACTGGCTGGTGCTGCCCGTGGGCAACGCGGGAAATATCAGCGCCTACTGCGCGGGTTTCGAGTTTTACCGGGAGATCGGCCGCATCGAAAAACTGCCCCGCCTGATGGGTGTCCAGGCCGAGGGAGCAGCTCCCCTGGTGAAGGGAAGCCCTGTGGACGAGCCGGAAACGGTGGCCACGGCCATCAGGATCGGCCACCCCGTGAGCGCCGAAAAAGCGCGGAGGGCCGTGGAAATCACGAACGGTCAGTTCCTTTCCGTCTCCGACGACGAGATCCTGGACGCCCAGAAATTGTTGGCCTCCTCCGACGGGGTTTTCGCCGAGCCGGCGTCCTGCGCGCCCCTGGCCGGCCTGGTGAAGCTCCGGAAGAACGGGAAACTCCCGAAGGGGCTGCGGATCGTGCTGGTGCTCACCGGCAACGGCCTGAAAGACCCCGATTCCGCGGTGAGCAGGGTGGACCTCCCTGTGGAGATCGACGGAACTCCCGAGGCCCTGGCGGAGGTGCTCGGGCTGTGAGCCTGCTTCGGGTGAAGGTGCCCGCGTCGAGCGCAAACCTCGGCTCCGGATTTGACACGGTGGGGCTGGCCCTTTCGCTTTATAATTTCTTCGATGTCCTGGAGATCCTCCCCTCAGGGGAATACGAGGTCGACGTGGTGGGGGAGGGCGGCGGCGAGGAAACCCTTATGACCCGCAACGGAGTGATCGAAAGCTACGAGCGGGCCTGCAGGGAGTGGGGCATGGAGCCTCCCGGGCTCCGTCTCAGGACCCTGAACGCCATTCCCATGAAAAGGGGGCTCGGCAGTTCCTCCTCGGCCATCGTGGGGGGAGTGGCCATCGCCAACGAGCTTCGCGAACGCCCCCTGCCGAAGGAGGATCTTCTTCCCATGATGGTGGCCATGGAAGGCCACCCGGACAACGTGGTGCCCTGCTGTCTGGGCGGCATGGTGGTAAGCTGCTGGGATGGTGGAAACCTCAGGTTCGTCCGGATGCCCCCCCTTCCGCCGGACATGGTCGCCGTGGTGGCCGTGCCGGCTGTGGAACTGAGCACGGAGGATGCCCGGAAAGCCCTGCCGAAGGAAGTTCCAATGAAAGACGCGGTCTACAACCTGAGCCGCTCTGCCCTGCTGGCGGCCTCCTGGGCCACCGGGAACTGGGATAATCTTCCCTGGGCCATGGATGACCGGCTGCACCAGCCCTTCCGGGCACGGCTTTTTCCAGGCGGCGAGGCGATTCTCGAGGAGGTCCGCGGGATTCCCCAGTGCTCGGGGGTGGCCATCAGCGGCTCGGGGCCGAGCGTACTGGCTTTTTCCCGGGGCGAAGCCCACAGGGTCGCGGAGCTCATGTGCTCCATCTTTACCCGGTCAGGTGTCCGGTCCCGGTTTTTCGTCCTCTCGGAGGATTCCGCCGGGGTGACGGTGGCAAAAAACGTCAGCGGTACCGATATTTTCCGCCCTCTCAGGAAAGGAAGTGTGTTTCCCATGGCTTTCGGCGTAGACGGTTCC
>JAPXRK010000271.1:0-3085 GCA_033813575.1 Synergistales bacterium | reverse complement strand
ACAATATAAGGTGTTTCATGTTTGCGGTTTCACGAGTCCCTGCTTCAGGCTGAGGAGTTGCCCCAATTTTGAAAGAGAGGGGATAATGTAAACAGGTAAACAGGATTAGAAGTGGCCACAGAAAATAAATTCTGATAGGATAGTCCGGTAGAGTTGTGAATTTAGTTCCCTTGTGTTCTGGAGGAATGACCATGGTTTCTAAAAGAACGATACTGTTTTTTCTCTCCCTTTTTCTTTTTCTATGTCCGGCGGCTGCTTCAGCCAGAGGAGGTGTCGTGCTTGTCCTTTCCGGTGGAGGCACCAGGGGACTGGCCCATATCGGCGTCATTGAGGTGCTGAAGGAAAAGGGCATCCCCATCGCAGGAATAGTCGGGACTAGTATGGGGGCTATCATCGGAGGTCTTGCCGCAAGCGGCTATACTCCGGCGGAACTCCGGGAGGTGATTGCGTCCCTTGACCTCACGAGCCTCATGTCCGAGAGGACGAATCCCATATTTGTTCCCCTGAACCAGGACAGCACAAACCCGCATAATAAAATTCCATGGGTAGCTCTTGACGCTGCAGGGAACGTGATCGGCCCCCTCGGAGGAATATCCGGTGTGAAGCTTCTCGAGCGTTTCGCCCAGCTTGCTTCGAGAAGCCAGGTTGTGCGGTTCGACGAACTGGAAATCCCTTTCGCCGCGGTGGCGACAGACCTCGAAACAGGAGGAAAGGTTGTTATTCGTACAGGCAGCCTTGCCTCGGCCATGCGTGCGTCGATGGCGATACCCGGGGTATTCGACCCGTGGCAGATGGGGGGAAAACTGCTTGTTGACGGAGGGCTTGTTTCCAACCTTCCCGTCGAGACTGCGAAGGAAGTTTTTCCGGGTTTTCCGGTGATTGCCGTGGACGTGTCGGGAACGCTGAAGACTAGGGAGGAAATCCGCTCCTTGGTAGACGTTGTTGAACAGTCGCTGACCATTTTTACAAGGCGCAACGTCCTGGACGAAATGGCGCTGGCGGATCTTGTCATAGCACCCCCGGTGGAAGGTGTTTCCATTTTTGACCTCACGAACGCCGACCGCGTTGTCGACGGGGGAAGAAAGGCCGCAATGCAAAAGCTTCCCGATATTGTCACGCTTGCGGAAAATGCTCCTCCCGTGGCCCAGAAAGAAGCGCTCTGTCTCGAGTCAAGAGTCGTGGAAATAAAAGTTGAGGGAGGAACACCGTACCTGGAGGACTTGATTCGAAAAAAATACCGTTCGTGGGTAGGCGAGCCCCTCAGCACCCTGAACATGGTGCGGGCCAGCACCGAGATAGGAGCGCACGACGACGTACTCGCCGTGGACTATCGGTTTGAGGAGATCGGGAAAGACCTGGCGGTTGTGTTTGCCATACAGAGGAAACCCGCCCTGGAATTGAACATCGGGGGATACACAACGAACTTTCACCCCCACCGGTGGATATACCTCAGCGGTGTCCGGAGAGACCTCTTCTCGGACGGAGATTCGCTGCACTTCAATTTCAAGGTCGGCGAACAGTGGGGTGTGGATGCGAGCTACCTCACGTCTCCGGAAAAAAACAGGAGCTGGGAGGTCGTTCTTTCAGCTCAGAACTGGGAACTTTCCTCGAATAAGGGAAGAAGGGAATGGGACAGGTACGCGGCCGGGATAAGCCGCCGCTTTTCCGCAGGCTCCTTTGAGGCGGGGCTCGGCTACGCGTTCGAGCAGGTTCACTCTGGAGGGGAGGAGTATTCTTCTTCAGGCCCTACGTTCTTCCTGACGTCCAATACTCTGAACGACCCTACGGATCCCACGAAGGGGTCCCTCTTTCACCTGCAGGCCTGGTGGCCTGACATGGAAGAGGTGCTCTACAGGGCTACCTATTTCCAGGCGGCCCGCCTTTCCGATAACTGGCGTTTCTATTTCCGGGCCGGTTTTGCAGAAGGTGACGAGACCTCGGCAAACGGAAACCGTGCGGTATACCTTGGGGCCGCCGAAGAACTCTACAGCTACTCCGGGAATCCCATCCAGGGCGAACGGATGTTCTGGTGGAACGCCGCATTCAGGAGAATTCTTCTGAAAAGCTGGTGGGGCAAGCTGAATACCGAGATTTTCGGCGGAATGGGTTTCGTCTACGATGATGGCGGCGACAGGTATCGTGATGTCTGGGAGGCCGGGATTTCCTTTTCCATTCCCGGATTCCTTCTCGACGGGAAACTCATGTTCCTCTACAACGACGAGAAGGACTTCAAGGTGGGCTTCTTCATCGGAAGCCCCGTCTGGGGACATTACCCCCTGCCGTAAACCTGCCGGGTTGCGCAGAAAGGCCTTCAGGGACTAGAATAGTCTTTCCGCCGGCGTCCAAAAAGCCGTGCGAAACTGACGGAACATAAACAGGAGGAACCCAAATGGCACGGAACATAACACCAAGAGCTGACGACTACTCCCAGTGGTATCTTGACATCATCAAGGCTGCGGAACTCGCAGACTATGCCCCTGTGAGGGGCTGCATGGTCATCCGCCCTACGGGATACTCCCTGTGGGAGTCCATACAGCATCATTTTGATGAAGCTTTTAAAGAAACCGGCCATGTGAACGCCTATTTTCCCCTCCTCATTCCGAACTCCTTCCTTGAAAAGGAAGCGGAGCACGTCGAAGGATTCGCTCCCGAGTGCGCCGTGGTCACCCACGCAGGCGGTGAGGCCCTCGAGGAGCCCCTGGTGATCCGCCCCACGTCGGAGACGGTCATCGGCCACATGTACAGCAAATGGGTACAGTCCTGGAGAGACCTTCCCATCCTCATCAACCAGTGGGCGAACGTCATGCGATGGGAAAAGCGTCCCAGGCTGTTCCTCAGGACCTCTGAATTCCTCTGGCAGGAAGGGCACACGGCCCACAGCACCAGGGAGGAGGCCATGGAGGAGACCCTGAAGATGCTCGGCGTTTACGCCAGGATCATGAGGGACATTCTCGCCCTCCCGGTGGTGGAAGGAGAGAAAACCGAGGGAGAGCGCTTCCCCGGGGCGGACAACACCTATGCCTGCGAAACCATGATGAGCGACGGAAAAGCCCTTCAGGCCGGAACGAGCCATTTCCTCGGCCAG
>JAPXRK010000270.1:0-3118 GCA_033813575.1 Synergistales bacterium | reverse complement strand
CATGTCCAGAGGGTGTACCGCACCCTCCAGAACGGAATCGCCCTTGAGGGGATACGGGAGATCTGAAGATCTCCCTTTCCCTGCTTTTTCAGAAGGTCCACTCGAAATCGGGCAGTCCTTCGGCGAGGAGCCTTCTTTTCACGTCGGCCCCGATTTCTTCAAGGGCTTTTTCGGTTTTGCCTTCACACCGGGTAACGATCACGGGCTGGGTGTTCGAGGCCCTGATCAGGCCCCACCCATCCGGGTACAGTATCCGCACTCCGTCCACTGTGATGGCCTCATGATCCTTCAGCACCTTGTCGCGGATCGCGTTCACCACCGCGAATTTTTCTTCGTCGGGGCAGTCGATCCTGATTTCCGCGGTGCTCAGGTAGACGGGGACATGGGAGATCATGGCCGAAAGGCTCTCCTCCCCGTGGGAGAGGATCCGGAGGAGCCTTCCCGCCGCGTAGAAAGAGTCGTCGAAACCGTAATATTCGTCCGCGAAGAAGAAATGGCCGGACAGCTCACCGGCGAAGACGGCGCCGATCTCCTTCATCTTCGCCTTGATCAGGGAGTGCCCCGATTTCCAGAACAGCGGCTTCCCGCCGAGCCTGCGAATTTCGTCCACAAGGGACTGGGAGCATTTGACCTCCACGATGGCTTCCGCTCCCGGGTGCTTCGGAAGGATCTCTTCCCAGAAAAGAGCCATGAGGATATCTCCCCAGATCATCTCTCCCCGTTCATCCACCACTCCCAGCCTGTCGGCGTCGCCGTCGAAGGCGATGCCGAGGTCGGCCTTTTCCCTGACGACGGCCTCCATGAGGGAAAGGAGGTTTTCCCGTTTCTGCGGATCGGGGTGGTGGTTGGGAAATGTCCCGTCGGGCTTGTCAAACAGGGAAACAACAGCGCACCCGATGGACTCGAGAAAAGGCCAGACATGAAGGCCGGCGGTACCGTTCCCGCAGTCGGCCACAACCTTGAGTTTCCGGGGACCCAGGGAGATCTTCGACTGCAGCATCTCCAGGTACCTGCCGGAAATGTCGGCTGTTTCCACCCTGCCCTCCGCAGGACCTTTCTGAAGATCGTCATCGAGGATCATCCGCAGGATCTCCCGAATTTCGTCGCCGTAAAGGGTCGAAGTTCCGCAGGCAAGCTTGAGTCCGTTCATGTCCTTCGGGTTGTGGCTCCCGGTGATCATGACTCCTCCGCCGAGAGAGAGACCGGGTATGCTCCAGTACAGCATGGGTGTGGTAACCGTTCCAAGCCTGACGACGTCGATTCCGGCCCAGGTCAGGCCGCGCACCGCAGCCCGTTCAATTCTTGCCGTGGAGAGCCGAACGTCCCCCCCTACGGAGATCTTGCCCACACCGCGGCGGCGGAGCCAGGTGCCGAAGGCCTTTCCTACCGCTTCCACAACCGGGTTTGAAAGGTCCGAATCAGCGACGCCCCGGATATCGTATTCTCGAAAAATGACAGGTGAGATTTGCATATGCGATCCTCCTTTGTGTACGCCTTTTCTGTGTCCGGAATCCGAGACTGTATTATAATTGACCGGCATGAGCTGCCGCTTAAAAAGAAAAGGCCCGATGAAGGGCAAAAGGAGCTTTTTTCATGAATGAAATTTCCATCATCTCCCCCATTGCCGCAGTCATCCTTATCGGGTGGGCTTTCACCGAGTTCGGCATCATTTCGAGGAGCACGTTCAGGGAAAACAACAAGATCCTCTACTGGCTCTCAATCCCCGCTCTTCTCGTACGGCTCACCGCCAGGGCTGACCTCACGGCTGCAGGAAACCTGAACCTTATTCCCGCAGTTCACGCAGGCTATCTTATCATGCCACTGATTGCCTGGGCAGCAGGCAGGATGGCCGGTGAGGAAAGAAACCGGCTCGCCATCTCCGCGCTCGTTTCAATGCGTTCAAACCAGGTCTTCATGGGCATTCCCGCTGTTTCGATCGCCCTTGGCTCCAGGGGACTCGAGAGCCTCTCCCTGTATTTCGCCATGAGCCTTGTGGGTTACCACATGATTTCCATCGCGGCCTCCCAGATCGTCCTCTCAGGAGGTATCTCGCCGAGGTCCCTTCTCAACTCGGCGAAGAAGCTCGCCACCAACCCCATGGTGATCGCATGCTTCGTCGGAATAGGCTTCTCTCTGGCCGGAGTGAACGAATTCCCCCGACCGGTGGATGTCACCCTGAAAGTCCTGGGCGACATCGGGACCGGAATGGCCCTCCTCGCCGTGGGTGCTGGTCTGTCTTTCAGGGCAGTCCCCTCCATGCTCCGGAAAACTTGGAGGGATGCGCTGATCAAGCTTGTTGTTCAGCCTGCGGTGGTGTGGGCGTTCTTTCTCGCGTGGCCTGTGGATCCCATTTTGGTCCAGGTGGCGGTCTTCGTCTGCGCCATGCCCGTAGCGGTGAACTCTCTCGTGGTGGCCCAGGGAATGGGAATGGACGACCAGTATGCGGGAGAAGTGATTGCCGTGACGACCGTCTTGTCGGCTATCACCCTTCCCTTTTGGATCAGGGTGCTGGGGATATAACATCTTTTCAGGGAGTTTTCCGCCAGAGCAAAACTCCCTGCTCCACAAACGGAGAGACCTGTCCCCGTTTCCTCAGCCAGGAAAGATGGGCCCCCACGGCTGCGCTGTTGAGAACGTATTCGCTCACCGACATGGAAAGGGAAAAACGGCCCGCGATGGCCCGAAGGATTTCCTCCCTGCTCGCCGGCTCTCCGCAGCAGTCCAGAACCGCCTCGCTCACCCGAAGCAGCCCCTTCCGGTTGGCCTCGGCAAGGGGGATGATGTTCTCCGTGGCCGGCGCGTGGCTGGGAACAAACCAGGCGGCTTCGGCTACGGTCAGCCAGTCCAGGGTTTTCAGGGCCGCAGCCACATCCAGGACGAACATGACGGCGTATTTTTCAATGAGTTCTTCCGAGAAGACGGAGTCGGCCACGAAAAGCACATCGTCCGGGGTCCTGACGCCAATCATGTCGAGAAAATGTCCCGGCAGCGGGACGGCTTCCAGCCTCGACTCATCGAAGGTTCCCGTGTTCCCGATGACCATGTCCACTTCTGACGGTTTTGCTTGAAGAAACTTGTTTTCAAGTTCCGCAAAGGGAAAGGCCGACCAGAGCAGAAG
>JAPXRK010000269.1:0-3127 GCA_033813575.1 Synergistales bacterium | reverse complement strand
TTTCCCGGGGTGAATTTCAGGTCATCGGGGCCCCAACGCTCGACGAATACAGGAAGCACATCGAAAAGGACGCCGCTCTCGAGAGACGGTTTCAGCCCGTTCATGTCCACGAACCGAGCGTGGATGACTCCATCCTTATCCTGGAAGGGCTTCGTGACCGGTACGAATCCCACCACAGGGCGAAGATCCAGGACGATGCCCTGGAGGCGGCTGCGCGGCTTTCCGCCCGGTACATCACCGACCGTCATCTTCCGGACAAGGGGATCGACCTCATCGACGAGGCGGCAGCCAGGGCCAGGATCAACGCCATGGAGACCCCTGAATCCCTGAAAGAGATGGAGAAGAAACTGGAGGAAATCCGGAGGGAAAAGGAAGCCGCAGTGGATTCCCAGGAGTTTGAAAAGGCTGCCCGGCTCCGGGACGATGAACGGAAGCTTTCGGAGGATCTTGAGGAAGAAAGACGGAAGTGGCGGTCCCGGAGAAACTCCTTCCAGCCTGTGGTTACGGGCGAGGATATCGCCGACGTAGTGGCCGAGTGGACAGGAATTCCGGTTTTCCAGCTCACCGGAGAGGAATCTGAGCGGCTCCTCCGCATGGAAGAGGAGATTGAGAAACGGCTCATCGGCCAAAGCGAAGCGGTCGTTTCCGTCGCCAGGGCCATCCGTCGCGCCAGGAGCGGCCTGAAAGACCCCAGGCGCCCCATCGGGAGCTTCCTTCTGCTGGGCCCGACCGGTGTCGGCAAAACGGAACTTGCCCGGAGGCTGGCCGAGTTTCTCTTCGGTTCGCAGGATACTATGATCCGTCTTGACATGAGCGAATTCATGGAAAAACACGAAGTATCCAAGCTCATAGGGGCCCCTCCTGGATACGTGGGCTACGAAGAGGGGGGAAAGCTTACCGAAGCAGTCCGGCGGAGACCCTACTCTGTGGTGCTTTTCGACGAAATCGAAAAGGCCCATCCCGACATATTCAACATACTGCTCCAGATTCTCGAAGACGGGCGGTTGACCGACGGACAGGGCAGAACGGTCGATTTCCGGAACACGGTCATCCTCATGACCAGCAACGTCGGGGCCAGGGAGGCGGCCAGGGGATCCACCCTCGGCTTTTCCGGGGGGGACGAGAAAGACCCCTTCGACTGGAGCAAGCTCAAGGCCGCGATAATGGACGAGGTGAACAGGACATTTCGGCCGGAGTTTATCAACCGCCTAGATGAGATGATCGTCTTCCGCCCGCTGAACAGGGAGAGCATGATATCCATCGTGAACATCATGCTGGAAGAGGTAATCTCAAGGCTTGCCTCGAGAGACATCGTCCTGTCGGTTGAGGATGAGGTCCGGTCTTTTCTCCTTGACAAAGGATACCAGCCCAAGTTCGGGGCCCGGCCTCTCCGGAGGACGATCCAGACGTATATCGAGGACAGGCTGGCGGATTTCCTCCTCGGAAAGGGAACCACCCGGGGAGAGAGTATCGAGGCTTTTCTCGATGGAGACGAAGTGAATTTCCGCTCTGGAGCGGGACGAAAAACCGACCTGGCGGAAACGGTCTCCAAATAAAAAATTCAACTTTTCCCCTTCGGGCGGAAGGAGGCATCCCATGGACGGATCGTCGCTCTGGATGTTGTTTCTCCTTTTTTTCATCGTGTTTCCCCAGATGAAGCAGCAGGTGGTCCAGTGGCGCAGGGTGACGGCCATCCGGAACTGCGAAAAGAGACGGGGAACACGGATCATCACCCTTATCCACCGCCAGGAAACCATGGGATTTCTGGGCATGTTTTCCCGGAACTTCATCAACATCGAAGATTCGGAGGAAATACTGCGGGCTATCCGTCTCACATCCGACGATACGCCCATTGACCTCATCGTCCACACCCCCGGCGGACTCCTCCTGGCGGCGGAGCAGATTGCCAGGGCTCTGAAGCGCCATCCGTCGAAAGTGACGGTGATCGTTCCCCATTACGCCATGTCGGGTGGAACCCTCATTGCCCTCGCGGCGGACGAGATCCTCATGGACAGGCACGCAGTCCTTGGTCCGGTGGATCCTCAGATCGGCAAGTTCCCCGCGGCCTCCATCCTGAAGGCAGTGGAAAGCAAGTCTGTGAACGAAGTGGATGACGAGACCCTGATTCTCGCTGACGTGAGCGGGAAAGCCCTCCGGCAGACGCGGGACCTCGTGTATGAACTGGTATTCGATCGCCTCGGCGAGGAAAAGGGAATGGAACTGGCGAAGATCCTCACCGAGGGGAGATGGACCCACGATTATCCGATCACGGTGGACGAAGCGGCCGCACTGGGACTGCCGGTGGTACCGAACGATCAGGACTCGTTCTGCAACCTGATGAGCCTTTACCCTCAATCCACGTCCGCCCGGCCTTCGGTTCAATACATACCCGTGCCCTATCCCGGGCGTCCTTCCGCCAATTCCCGCAGGGACATCTATTGAAATGGAGGTTCTGCCATGAACCACCGAACCACCCTCTGCCTCCTTCTCCTACTCGCTTTTCTGGCGGCTGTTCCCGCAGCAGGTTCGGAAGAGGCTGTCCTTACGGTCGGGGATGACAAGGTTTCTGTGGATGAGGTTTTATACCTGCTCGGTCTCGAAATCGGGGGAAACGATGCCCTTGCGGCACTCAGAATGAAAGAAATGACGGAAGAGGAACGGGGAGACTTCCTGGAGAGAGTATCCACAGCCCTTCTCTTTTACAGGGGAGCGGTTCTCAAGGGGCTCCACCTTGACCCGAAAATAGCCGCCCAGTTGCGTTGGAACCAGGTCAACCTTCTGGCAAACACCTATATCGCCTCCCTCGCACCCCGGCTGGCCTTCGGGGAAAAAGAGCTGAAAGCCGCTTATGAAAAGAACCGGGAAAAATATGTCCGAAAAGGCAGCGCCAGGATCAGGCATATTTTTGTCACATCCGGGGAAAAAGGAAGGTCGGCCCTTCTTGCCCGTCTCTCCGGAGAAGATTTTTTTTCCGTCGCCGGGCGCCTCAGTGAGGATTCAGCCTCATCCGCGTCTGGAGGAGAAGCGGGGTGGATCGAGGAAGGAACCCTGCCGGAAAGCCTTGACAGACTGGTATTCTCCTGTCTCTTATACACATCTCCGAGCCCACGAGACCCAATGATACATC
>JAPXRK010000268.1:0-3128 GCA_033813575.1 Synergistales bacterium | reverse complement strand
CTCCCGATCCCCGTCCTCTCTGAGATTCCCTTCCTCGGCCCGGTCCTCTTCTCCCACAATCCGCTGGTCTACCTGACGTTCCTTCTGGTTCCAGCCGCATGGTACATCCTCTTCAGGACGCCGTGGGGGCTTCGGGTCCGGGCCTCCGGAGCCAACCCCCGGGCGGCGGACTCGGTGGGCATCCGGGTCAACCTGGTCCGGTTCCAGGCCCTGGCCGTCGGCGGTGCGCTCGCGGGCCTGGCCGGGGCCTACCTCAGCCTCTGCCAGGTCAAGATGTTCAGCGACGAAATCATCGCGGGACGGGGTTTCATCGCCGTTGCGCTGGTCTACTTCGGCCACTGGCGTCCTCTGAAGATCACGGGGGGAGCGCTGCTCTTCAGCCTCGCCCAGGCCCTCCAGCTCGCCATCCAGGGGCAGGGGATCGACTTTCCCTACGAGTTCGCCGTCATGCTCCCCTACGCCCTGGTCATCGTCGTCCTCGCCTTCAGCCGGGAAAGCCTGCTGCTGGGCCCCACCGAACTGGGCAAGCCCTTCAACCGGGAGATACGTGCCTGAGGATCGGGCCGCCGCATTTCCGAAAGGGGAGAAAGCATTGAAGGCACTGGACAAAACGCTCCTGAGACGCTGCGTCGAACTGTCCGAAGAGGCGGCCGCCTCGGGGAACCACCCTTTCGGCGCACTGCTGGCGGACCGGGAGGGAAACATCCTCGTCGAATCCGGAAACATCGAGGTCACCGAACGGGACTGCACCGGCCACGCCGAAACCACCGTCATGCGTCTCGCGGGGAAAAAGTTTTCCAAGGAGTTCCTGTGGGAATGCACCCTCTACACCACCGCAGAACCGTGCTGCATGTGCATCGGCGCCATCTACTGGGGCAACGTGGGAAGGGTCGTCTTCGGCATTACGGAGAAGCAGCTCCTCGAACTCACGGGGGCCCATGAAGATAACCCCACCTTCGACCTCCCTTCCCGGGAGATCATCGCCAGGGGACAGAAGAAGATAGAAATTGTCGGCCCAGTCACCGACAGGGAACTTCAAGAGGAGATCATCTCGGCGCACAGAGAGCACTGGACGAAGGGGAAGTAATTCGGGACTTATAAAAAAAGCTGGAAGAGCAGGAAGCTCCCCGGCTGTTTACGGCAAACAACTGGCGGAGGCGTGTGGGAATCGAACCCACCGGAGACAGCCTATACTGCCCCCCACTGGATTTGAAGTCCAGGGCGCCCACCGGGACACATTCGCCTCCGCGCCGAGACTATGATAAGCCATCCAACAATAGGCGTCAACAGCATTCAGAAAGTTTTCCCTGTTGTCTGACAAAAAGGCACAAAAAACAAGAAGGCAGTTTAGTCCAGTGTGGTTAGAAAAACATTCCGTTGGATCAAATGTCAGCCATCCACGAAAAATTCCCATAGAATCATGAAGAAAGAGGAGAACGGATGAGATTGGAGGAGCTTCTGACCATTTTTCCACTCTCCCCTGAAAGCAAACGGCTGTCCTCCACGGCAGGTGCTTTTGCCTTCCTCGGCCCGGAGACGTAGGATACTCGGGTGAAAGTTCACAAGGAAACCAATTTTCTGAAGAATGGGGATGAAGCAGGTGGGCCAGCAGGCTCAGAAAATGAACATGACGGCAGTGCTTATTGTTCTTATCGTAGCCGCAATCGGAATCTACATGTTTGTCTCCACCATGAAGTGACGGAATCCGGCTGAGAACAGGGGCCCCGGAATGGGGCCCCTTCTTTTATTTCGCGGAAAACCAGACCATGTCGTGTCCCACCCTGACCTCGGTCACCTTGGGAGAGGCAAAGAAGTCACTGAATGACAGGACCGGCGCAGCTTTCGCCACGGCCCTTCCCACGTCGGCGGCGGAGATGAAAGGATTGTCGTTGGTCGAATCGTCGAACCGTATCAGGGCCTTTCCCGCTCCGTCGATGACATACTGCCCTGTAAGGCGGATCAGGGCGTTCATGCTGAAGGTCCCCTTTCTCCGGTAGGCGCCGAACACCATGACCTTCCCGTCCTTCAGTTCCAGTTTCGAGACGGCGTAGTGGGACATTTTTCGCTGCAGCCTGGCGAGGAAGTCCTTTTTCAGGATGGTCCCCGAGAGACGGCTGTCTCTGTACGAAAGGATCCGTATTCCGTCCTCCGAACGGGTAAAGAGGACATCGGACAGCACCAGCAGCAGGCGGTCGTAGGCGACTCCCCCGATCTCAGCCCTTTCAAGGCAGACGGTCAGTGTGGGGACGGCGCCACGCCGCAGCTCCTCCTCCGTGGCTGAAACCACCGGAAGGACCGATTCCGCCCTGACCCTCTCCGAAAAATACCGGGAGAACAGTTCCTCTTCCACGGAGGAGGCTGCCGCGGGCCAGGCCAGAAAGACCGCAAGAAGAACAGGAACAACAAGCAGAAAACCTTTTCGGCACATCGTCGTCACCTCACCGGAGGAGTGAACTGATCATGAGCTGCCTCATGCATTCTCGAAGGAGTATGAGCGTATCCCCTGTTCATCGGAGAGAATCTTCGCCTCGAAAAGAGGAGCCCTTTCGTCGAGTATTTTCGGTGCGAGAAGGCTGTAGAAGGGATTGATTCCCTCGAGGGACAGGCTCTCCTCCGCAGGATGCCAGAAAGGCACGCCTTCACAGCTTTCACGCAGTTCCCCTTCAAAATCCCTGGAGGAGAAATAATACCCCGTAGCCTCCGCCTCTCCCGAGAGAATGTGGGCGATGCCCCGGAGGCGAAGGGACCGGAGACGGTACCCCGTTTCCTCCTCGATCTCCCGGATGCAGGCCTCCCTTGCCGTTTCCCCCCGCTCCTTCTTTCCCCCCGGGACGGTCACGGTGCCGTTCCACGGAGCGGTCATCCTCCGGTAGAGCAGAACACCCTTTTCCCGGAGCAGAAAACAGAAGACGATGGGGAGGGGGAAGCATCCTGAAACGGCCATGGTCTTATTTCCCCCCCGAAAGATTCACAGACCTGCTGACCGTCATTTCGAGCATGGAGGAAATGGTGCCGTCGAAAAGAGGTTCGGGGTTCACGAGCTGCCCCGAGAGGCTGAGTCCGAAGTGAAGGTGGGGACCCGTGGAACGGCCCGTCATGCCGCTTTTTCCTATGACGGCGCCCCTCTT
>JAPXRK010000267.1:0-3130 GCA_033813575.1 Synergistales bacterium | reverse complement strand
GGGGTAGACTGCTCCCTGCCTGTCCTCGAGCCGTTCCGCGAGGTACATCAGCCCGCCGCACTCGGCCAGGACGGGAAGCCCCCCCTCCGCGGCCGACCGAATCGTTTCCCGTATGGAGGCATTTCCGGCCAGCGGGGCGGCGAACTCCTCGGGAAAGCCTCCCCCGATGTAGATCCCCTCCGTCCCCGGCGGGAGGTCCCTGTCCCGGAGGGGGCTGAAGGGAAGGAGCTTCCCGCCGAGATGTTCCAGGATGTCCAGGTTGTCCCGGTAGTAGAAGTGAAAGGCTTCGTCCAGAGCCACGGCGATCCGCGCTTCCGCCGCCGGGGGGGAGGTAAAGATTGAGGGCCTGAAGACGGGGAGGTCCGGCGCCGATGCCGCCAGGGCGATCAGGCGGTCAATGTCTATGTGCTCCTCGGTCAGCCTTCGGACGGTTTCCGTCAACTCGGCGACCGCTCCGTGCTCCGCCGCGGGAGTGAGCCCGAGGTGCCGCTCGGGAAGGGCGATGGATCCGCACCGGGGAAGGTAGCCGAGGACCGGGATGCCCGTTTCCGTCTCCACCGCTTCCCTGAGGATGCGGTAATGCCCCTCGCTGCCCAGGTTATTGAAGATAACGGCCTTCACGGGCACTTTCCGGTCGAATCCGGCGAATCCCGCCACCAGGGCGGCGGCGCTGCGGGCCATGGCCTTTCCGTTCACCACGAGCACCACAGGGGCGGCGAGGATCTTCGCCAGGTGGGCGGTGCTCCCCCGTTCGTCCAGGGCTCCCGCCCCGTCGAAGAGCCCCATCACTCCCTCGATGACGGCGATATCGGCCGAGGCTGCGCTCCGGGAGAAGAGCTCCAGGAGCCGCCCCCCGGGCAGGAGCATGGTGTCCAGGTTTCTGCAGGGGCGTCCCGCCGCGGCGGAATGGAACCCGGGGTCGATGTAGTCCGGCCCGGCCTTGAAGGGCTGCACCGCCAGCCCCCTGGCGGAGAGGGCGGCCGCTATCCCCATGGTGACGGTGGTCTTGCCCGAGCCGCTGTTAGTCCCGGCGAGAACGATCCTCGGGCAGCTCACTTTTCTATCCCCTTCCTGGCGGGAACGCCCCGGGAAAAGTAATGGCGCAGTTCCTTCATCTCGGTGACCAGGTCGGCCCTCCGGAGGATCTCCGGGAAGGCGTACCTGCCCGTGAGCACAAGCTCCGTGGAGGGGTGGCGTACCTCAAGGAGCCCCAGCACGTCCGTTTCGGCGAGGAGGCCGAGATGAACGGCCACGAAGATTTCGTCGGCGATCACCAGCCCCCAGTTTCCGGATGAAACCGCCTCCCGGAGGCGCTCCAGCCCCTTGCGGGCATGGACGGTGTCCTCACCCGTCAGCGGTGCCCCCACCCTGCGCTCCCCGCCGAAGGCTTCAACGGTCACTCCGGGAAGCAGGGCAAGGGCGGCGTGCTCGCTGTATTCCCCCCGCTTGAGGAACTGGCCGAGAAAGACCTTCATGCCCGCACCGGAGGCCCTGAGGAGCAGTCCCAGCGCTGCGGTGGTCTTCCCCTTCCCGTTTCCCGTGTACACGTGGACATATCCCTGAAACTCCATGGCAGACTCCCCTGTGGTTTTTCCCCATTATAGGGGCAATCGGGGGCTTCGGGGAAACCTGTTTTCACACCCTGCTATAATGTATAATAATTCTGTCACATTTGCCGGGTCATTGCCCGGCGGAAGGCGGATCCCCGATCCTCCGGGGATGGCAGAGAGGCCGGGAAGGGAACGTTTTCCCGGGGAGCCGGAAAAAGGAGGCGACGGAATGGAAAGCGTCTACAAGGTGATCGAGCTCGTCGGAACCAGCACGGAATCCTGGGAGAAAGCGGCGGCGGCGGCTGTGGAGAGGGCTTCCGAGTCCCTGAGGGATCTCCGGGTTGCGGAAGTGGTCGCCCTGGACATGCACATGGAAAACGGCATGATCAAGGCCTACCGGGCGAAGGTGAAGGTCTCCTTCAAGTATGAAAGCTAGCGGCCTTAGCGGCCGTTCCTGATGCACAGGCGGCAGGGTGTGCTGTCCGCGCCGGCTGCCCGGGGGCTGTAGGAAAAAGCTGAAAGGCGCCCCGCTCTTCCCGGCGGAAGGGCGGGGCGCCCGTTTTCTGTCGGGAAATTCAGTCTCTTTTCTCCGCTTGCAAAAAAGGGACTCCGTGGGTAGCATGGAACCCGTCCAGAATCGACACGATCGGGGGAATGGCCTATCCGCGCCCGGACACTGATGATCCAGGGAACATCCTCATCCGTGGGGAAGAGCGTCCTCACGGCCGCCCTGTGCCGCATTTTCGCCCGCAGGGGGCTTCGGGTGGCTCCCTTCAAGGCCCAGAACATGGCCCTGAATTCCTTCGTCACCCCCCGGGGGGAGGAGATGGGGAGGGCCCAGGCGGTGCAGGCCTCCGCGGCCGGGCGGGAGCCCGAGGTGGAGATGAACCCCGTCCTCCTGAAGCCGGAGGGACACTCCCGCTCCCAGGTCATCCTGATGGGACGGCCGTGGAAGACCCTGTCGGCCGGGGATTATTACGCCTGCAGGGAGACCCTATGGGCTTCGGTGGCCGCTTCCTTCGAAAAGCTCTCCGGGGAGAACGACCTCCTTCTCGTGGAGGGAGCCGGCAGCCCGGCAGAGATCAACCTCAAAAAGAGCGAGATCGTGAACATGCGGGTGGCCCGGACCTTCGGCTGCCCGGTGCTCCTCGCCGGAGACATCGACAGGGGCGGCGTCTTCGCCTCCCTCACGGGGACCCTGGCCCTTCTGGACGACGAAGAAAGGGCCCTTGTGAAGGGCTTCCTCATCAACAAGTTCCGGGGGGACGTGAAACTCCTCGAGCCTGGGCTCGAAATGCTCTCCGACCTGACGGGGGGGCGCCCCGTCCTGGGGGTGATCCCCTGGCTGAAAAATCTCGCCGTGGCCCAGGAGGATTCGGTCTACCTCGAGGAGAACCGGTCCTCCGGCGCCACCGGAGGAGTCGACATCGCCGTCATCAAGTTCCCCCGCATTTCCAACTACGACGACTTCGATCCTCTCGCCCTCGAGGAAGGCGTCTCCCTCCGGTTCGTGGACAGGCCCGAAGACCTGGGAAAACCCCATGCCGTCATCCTTCCTGGAAGCAAGACCACCCTTGAGG
>JAPXRK010000266.1:0-3131 GCA_033813575.1 Synergistales bacterium | reverse complement strand
CCATCCAGAACCCCATCCTCACCTTCGCCCCGGCGGACCTCGTGGGGGTGGCGACCCGGATGCGGCCCTTCCTTGGCCAGCTCGGGACCACTCCTTCCCTGCCGTTCCCCGATTCCCACAACGCCGGGGACTTCGGCGCCTTCCTCGTGGGCGCGCCCCATGAGTTCGCCAAAACGAAGGAAGAGCTTTCCTGCCGCACCGACGGCCACATGGACGTGAACACCGTCCGCGCCGGGGCGGTGCTCATCTGCCCGGTGAAGGTGCCGGGAGGGGGCGTCTACGTAGGGGACATGCACGCTTTCCAGGGAAACGGCGAGATCGCCGGGCACACCGCCGACGTGGCGGGAGTGGTGACCCTGCAGGTTTCCGTGATCAAGGGGCTGAACATCGACGGGCCCATCCTGCTGCCCGTGGAGGAGGACCTCCCGCACCTGGCGAAGCCACTGTCATGCGGTGAGAAGCACGCCCTGAAGTCCCTGGCGGAGAAATGGGGCGTGGCGAAGATGGAGGAGGACGCACCCGTCTGTTTCATCGGCACCGGGGCGTCCATGAACGAGGCCATCGACAACGGCCTTGGAAGAGCGTCCTCCGTGCTGGACCTGCCCCTGCCGGAGGTGAAGAACAGGGCCACCGTCGCCGGTGCCATCGAGATCGGCCGGGCTCCGGGCGTGGTGATGGTGACGTTCCGCTGCCCGGTGGACAGGCTCGAGCGCGTCGGTCTCATGCCTTTCGTGAGGCAGCAGTACACCCTGTGATCTCCCGCGATGCGTGAGTGGTGAATACCGTGAAAGCCCCTGAAGCTGTCCCGGGGGCTTTCTTTTTCGGGGTGGTGCTCCGGAACAACCTGGAGGATTATCTTTAGGGATCGGGCCTGAACAACGAAAACGGGAGGTCGTGTCATGAAATGGAGCTGCGACAGGGAACTTTTCGCCCTGATGAAGGAAAGACTCTATACCCCGGTGGTGGGTGACATACTGGATGCCATGGGGTACTACCACCAGTTCCTGCCCCAGGCGATCCGTCCCCTGAGGGATGACATGAAACTGGCCGGGCGGGCCATGACTGTGCTCATGATCGATGTTTTCGGCGTGCAGAAAAAGCCTTTCGGCCTGCTCACCGAGGCCCTGGACCAGCTGCAGGAGGGAGAGGTCTACCTGGCCTCGGGAGGCAGCAGGCGATGTGCCTACTGGGGAGAGCTGCTGACGGCGGCATCCAGGACGCGGGGTGCCGTGGGCGCCGTGGTGGATGGCTGGCACAGGGACACCCCCCAGGTCCTGGAGCAGTACTGGCCGGTGTTCAGCATGGGCTGCTACGCCCAGGATTCTTCCGTGAGGACCCAGGTGGCGGACTACCGGTGCAGGCTCGAGGTGGGAAACGTGACCGTTCTTCCCGGGGACATCGTCTTCGGCGACGTGGACGGCGTGCTGGTCATTCCCTCGAAGATCGCCGACGAAGCGGTGGAGAAGGCGCTGGAGAAGGCGACGGGCGAAAAGACAGTCCGCAAGGCCATCGAGGGGGGAATGAGCACCACGAAGGCCTTCGAAACCTACGGGATCCTCTGAGGACCGGCGGCACGGTGACGGGCTTTTGAGGGAACGACGCTGACGAAAGAAACGGGGGAGGGGAGCCCGGCTGGGCTCCCCTCCCCCGTTTCCTGTTTCCGGCAAACCCGGACTTACAGCCCGGCGAACTTTCTGTACAGCCGGAGCCGCTCCTCCAGGGATTCCCGCCCGATGAGCCCTGTGGCGGTCTGGACGGAGTACATTTTTTCCGGGATCCTCACCGATCTGTGGTCAAAGCCGCAGAGGGCCTTCCAATCGTATTTCCGCAGCAGGGCCTTTTCCGACATGGCATGCAGCTTTTCCGGGTTCCACTCCAGCCCGAGGGCGTCCAGGCCCCGGAGGATCACCTCTTCATCGTAGACGCCCCGGGCGAAGAGGCAGATCATGAGGGAGTTGAGCACCATGCGCCATTGTGCTTCCTTCACCTGGGCCCTTACCTGGTCTTCCAGGGGCTGACCTGCGTTCAGGAGTTTCTGGTCGATGGAGTATCCCGTGTCGTCCAGGTGGGAATGGCGCACCCCCATCATGCAGGTGACGGCGAAGTTCTCCCCGGTCATGTATCCGCCGGGCTCCGCGCCGCCGTACTGGACGGCCCATTCCTCCCCGCCGTATTTGCCGGCGCAGAAGGCGCATCCCTTCTCCAGGTCCCGGTAGAACTCTCCCCGTTCTTTGGCCATGCGTTCGAGCACTTCAAGGTACGCCGCACCGTCGCCGAAGGAGAGAGAGAGCCCTCCCGTTTCTTCGAGAGAAAGATTTCCCCTGAGGAAGGATTCCGTGGCCCAGGCAAGGGTGCAGCCCAGGGAAATGACGTCCCACCCCTGTTTTTCCGTGACCAGGAGGAGTTTCATGATGTCCTCCGGGGACGAGAGGCTGAGCATGCTTCCCATGGCGTAGATCAGCTCGTAGTCGTAGGAGACCCTGTTCGTGCTGTAATGGTAGGGAGCGAATTCCTCCCGCAGTTCGGCGAGGTGGATGCAGCCGCACTGGCAGTGGGCGCAGGCCGTGTGCTGCACCAGGAATTTTTCGGCGAACCGTTCCCCGGAGATGGCGCCGGCCCCCTCGAAGTTGCCCTGGGAGAAGTTCCGGGTGGGGAGCCCCCGTATCATGGAGAGGGGGCGGACGTTGGCCGCGGTGCCCAGGTCGTGGTACTTTTTCATTTCCTTCGACCGGACGACCCGGTCGTAAAGAATGTCATAGACTTCCTTGAATTCCTTCGGCTTCGCCAGGGGCAGGGTTTTCGTCCCGCTGACGACGACGGCCTTGAGGTTTTTGCTCCCCAGAACGGCGCCGAGTCCCAGGCGGCCGAAATGGCGGGAGCCGTCCACCGTGGCGCAGGCCATGGGGGAGAGCCGCTCCCCGGCGGGGCCGATGCGGACCACGGAAATCTTCCGTCCCGTTTTGCTCTCCGCCTCCCGCAGGATCCGGTCGGTGGCCGTGGCCGACTGCCCCCAAAAGGTCGAGGCCGATTTGACGGCGACGGTGTCGTTTTCGTTGACCAGGTAGGAGGGGCGGTCCGCCCTGCCGGTGATGACGAGGGCGTCGATGCCCGCCTCCCGGAGGGACATGGCC
>JAPXRK010000265.1:0-3135 GCA_033813575.1 Synergistales bacterium | reverse complement strand
ATGCTGCGAACATACGTTCCCTTGCGGCAGCGGATGCGGAGGCCGAAGGAGCGGACCTCGCCGGCCTCCTCCGTGAGGCGGATGGATGATATGTGCACCGGTCTGGGCGAGATGGCCGGGCTTTCACCGGACCGGGCGATTCTGTGAGCCCTCTCGCCGTTGACCCGGACCGCGGAAATGTCGGGAGGCGTCTGGAGGCGGGTTCCGAGAAAGGAGGGAAGAAGGGCGGCCAGCCTGCCGCCTGCGTCCGGCGGAACGGGCCCCGAGAACACCGTGTCGCCGGAAAAGTCGTCCGTGGACCGTTCTTCTCCCAGGCGAAAACGGACATCATAGACCTTCGGAAGCCCCATGACGAGGTCGCTTGTCCGGGTGGCCCCTCCCACGAGGAGGACCAGGAGGCCTTCGGCCGTGGAATCCAGGGTCCCTCCGTGCCCGACCTTCACGCCTTTTCCGAGACTTCTGCGGAGCGCCGCCACGCAGGCGGTGCTCCGGATTCCTCCGGGCTTATCGAGCAGAAGCACTCCGCAGGCTGTCATTTTTCTCCTCCAGAAGGGCTGTGAGCGATGTGACTGCTTCCGCCAGGGGCAGGGGAAGTCTGCACCCAGCCGCCTGGGGGTGTCCGCCGCCGCCGAAGGCGTGGGCTATTTCGGAAGCGGAAAGGGCGCCCCTCGAGCGGAGGCTCGCCCTGACGCAGTCGTCGTCCTCGACAAGGAGAACGGCAAAGGAAACGGACCTGACGGTGAGAAGCTCGTTGACCAGGAATTCCGTCTCGGAGGGACTGCTACCGGTATCCTGGAAATCGGTCTTCCCGATCCAGGTTACGGCAGCGAAAGAACCGGCGGACCTCACTCTTTCGAGCGCTCTGCCTCTAAGGCGGAGCCCTCCCATGGTCCTGCTGCATCGAATCAGCTGGTCGATCCTTTCAGGAGCGACGCCGAGAGAAAGAAGGTCCCCCGCGGCCTGGTGCGTCCTGGGCGTGGTGCAGGAGAACGCGAAGCTGCCGCAGTCGGTGACAATGGCGGTGTACAGGGCCTCCGCAGCTTCCAGGGGAATGGGGATACCCCAGCTCCGGAGGAGCATCCAGCACATTTCCCCTACGGACGACGATGCGGGGTCCACCCATACAAGAGTCCCGAAACCTTCGTTGTCGTGATGATGATCGATGTTCACAAGAGAAACGCCGTCGGGCAGACTGGAAAGGCCGGCCACCGAACGGGCTGCCGTTGATGTGTCCAGGGCCACGACCACGGTGTCCCGGTCGGGGGACAGGGAGCCGAGCGGGACACCGGGAAGGAAACTGCCAGTCCCTGCAAGAAACATGTAGCTCTCCGGCACCGGATCCGGACCTCCCCAGACGACATCCTTGCCAAGCGAGCGGCCGGAGGACCACAGGGCGCTCCCGCATCCGAGGGTGTCGCCGTCGGGCTTTGTGTGGGAAAGCAGAATCCAGCGGGAGGCACCGGCAAGAAGGCGAATGATCCTTGAAGCCTCTTCACACAGAGAAAGGGAAGCAATTCCTTCCATGGTCATTCCCCGCTTTCCGGGTATTCCTCTTCGTCGTCGTCCGTTTCATCCGGATCATCCCGATCGTCGGCTTTCAGCGAGTCCAGCAGGCGGTCCATCACCCTGCCGTACTCCTCGCTGATGTCCTCATGAAAGGAAAGGGCCGGGATCTGCCTCAGGCTGAGCTGCCTGCCCAGCATGGTCCGCAGAGCCCCCGCTGCGGAGTCCAGGGATTTCTTTACATCCCCCCGGATGGAGGGGTCCACCGTGGTGAAATAGACCCTGGCAGTTTCCAGGTCACGGGAACAGTCCACTTCAGTAATAACGGCAAGCTTTGCCGTTTCATTCTTCACCCGCAGTTCCAAAAGAAGGGAAATTTCCCTCTGCATCTGCTTGTTGATTCTTTGCATCCGAAAGCTCGTCATAGCCGGTTACCTCGCGCCAGTGATGAATTATGGAAAACTCCCCGGATTCCTCCTCGCCGCACAGAAAAGAGAAGACCGCTTCCAGCCTTTCTTCCGCCATGGCGGCACCCGATGCAACGGCGGAAACTCCGAGAAAGACGTCGGACCTGTTGCCGTCGGGCCCCAGGTCCATGGCAGAAACGTTCCACCGGCCCCGAATCCGGTCAATGAGGGACTTCGTCACCCTCCGCCTGTCCTTCACGCTTCTGCTTCCAAGGACCACGAGAGAGACAAAGAGCACCCCCGAGAACAAAGCCGTTTTTCCGCGGTTACGAGAGATGGCGCTTCTCCTCCACGATTTCGTAGGCTTCGAGGATGTCTCCTTCCTCGAAATCCTGGTAGTTGGACAGGCTGATCCCGCATTCGTAGCCGGCCGCCACTTCTTTGGCGTCATCCTTGAACCGCCTGAGGTTTGACAGGGAACCGTCCCAGAGGACGATGCCGCCCCGAATGAGCCGGACCTTTGCATTCCGGCGGATAATGCCTTCCAGCACGTAGCTTCCCGCGATCTTTCCCGCCTTGGGAACCTTGATGACCTGCCGGATTTCCGCCTGGCCGATGGTGTTCTCCTTGATGGTGGGCTTGAGCATGCCCTCGAGTGCCGCCTTCACGTCGTCGATGGCGTCGTAGATGATATTGTAAAGCCGTATCTGGACACCCTCAGCTTCCGCAACTTTTTTCGCGTTGGCGTCAGGACGGACGTTGAAGCCGATGATGACCGCGTTGGAAGCCGAGGCGAGCATCACGTCGGATTCGGCGATGCGGCCGACGCCCCGGTGCACAATATTGATGCCCACCTCGTTGGTGGCCATTTTCTCAAGGGATGCCGCGAGGGCTTCGCTGGACCCCTGGACGTCGCACTTCAGCAGGAGGTTGAGCTGGGGGATATCCCCTTCCTTGAGCTGGGAATAAAGATCTTCGAGGCTGAGTTTTCTGGGGCCTCCCTGCTGGGCGTTTCGAAGGTCCTGCTCCCTGGAGTTCAGGGCATCACGGGCTATTCTCTCGTTCTCCACCGAAGTGAAAACCTCACCGGGCTGAGGAACGGTGGTCAGGCCGAGAATCTCCACGGGTGTGCTCGGTCCTGCGCAGTCGATCATTTTTCCTTCCGAGTCTATCATGGCCCGGATTTTGCCGCAGGCAGAGTCAAAAAGAAGGATATCGCCCTTGC
>JAPXRK010000264.1:0-3137 GCA_033813575.1 Synergistales bacterium | reverse complement strand
GTTGAAACGACGACCGCTAGAAAAAAATTTCCTTCGCGATGAAGAGCACCGTCAGGGCGAGCATGATGGGGCTGACTTCCTTCGCCTTGCCGCCGAGGATCTTGAGCACCGAGAAGGAGATGATGCCGAACTCGATGCCGTGGGCGATGCTGTAGGCAAAAGGCATGACGAAGAGGGCCACGCAGGCGGGGACGAAGTTTGTCCAGTCGGAGAAATCAAGGTCCTTCAGGCTCGCCATCATGAAGATGCCCACGAGCACCAGCGCCGGTGCGGTCGCGCAGGCCGGAACGATGGCGACGACCGGAGAGAAGAAGAGGGCGAGGAGGAAAAGAACCGCCGTGACGAAGGCCGTGAGTCCCGTCCGGCCGCCCTGCTCCACGCCGCTGGCGCTCTCCACGTAGGAGGTCACCGTGGAGGTCCCGAGGACGGATCCAGCTACTGTACCGATGGCATCCGCCAGGAGGGCCTCCCTCGCCCGCGGCAGCCTGCCCTCGGAGTCGAGCATCCCGGCCCGGTTGGTGACGCCCACGAGAGTTCCCACGGTGTCGAAGAAGTCAACGAAGAAGAAGGAGAACATGACGATCCAGAAGTTGGGATTCGCAAGCCCTGAAAAATCCATTTTTCCGAAGATGGGCATGACGGAAGGAGGCATGGAGACCACGCCGTCGGGCATCTTCGCCACGCCCAGGGCAATGGCGAGTCCTGTCACGGCAAGGATTCCCCAGAGGATGGCTCCCTTGACCCTGCGCACTTCCAGGGTCACCATGATGAAGAACCCGGCGAAGGCGAGAAGGACCTCCACGGACTTCAGGTTCCCGAGACCGACGAGCACCGCGTCGTTCTTCACGATGACCCCAGCGCTCTGAAGGCCGATGAAGGTGATGAACAGGCCGATTCCCGTGGAGATGCCGATCTTGAGGGTCTTGGGGAACCCGTTCACGATGGTCTCCCTGATCCTGGTCAGGGTGAGCAGGACGAAGAGAATACCCTCGACAAAGATGGCGGCCAGCGCCACCTGCCAGGAGATTCCCATGCCGAGAACCACGCCGAAGGCGAAGAACGCGTTGAGCCCCATGCCCGGCGCGAGGGCGATGGGGTAATTGGCCATGAAGGCCATGAGGAACGTGGCCAGGGCGCTCGCCAGGCACGTGGCCGTCATGAGGGCCCCGAAGGGCATCCCGGCGTTCTGAAGAATTCCGGGGTTCACGAAGATAATGTACGCCATGGTCATGAACGTGGTGATTCCAGCCAGGATCTCCGTGCGGACGTCCGTTCCCGCCTCCTTCAGATGAAAGCGGTTTTCAAGCAATGAAGCCATTGCAACTCCTCCCCTTCTATTGAGAATGAATTCATTCCGTAAAGAGTGACTGGATTCCGCCCCTGCCCAGGTCCACGTAGCCCTGGTCGGTGAGCTTGAGTTCGGGGATCACCGACAGGGAGAGGAAGCTCATGGCCATGAAGGGATGGTCCACGGTCGTGCCGAGGGACCGGGCCGCCTCTTCCGCCGCCTCCAGGCCCGAGATGACCTCGTCGGCCCTTCCCGGATTCATGAGGCCTCCCACGGGAAGGCCGAGGGAACCAAGGACTTCGCCGCCCCGGGCAGCCACGATGCCGCCTCCCTCGGAGACAAGGAATTCGAAGGCTCTCCTCAGGGAAGGAATGTCCGTCCCGGCAGCCACAAAATTGTGGGCGTCGTGGGCCACGGAGGATCCTATAGCCCCTTCCTTCAGCCCCAGGCCGCGGACGAAGCCAAGGGCAAGGCGCCCGGTGCCGCGGTTCTTCTCAAGGACAGCCAGCCAGCAGAGGTCCCTGGAGGGCTCGGCCGCTGCAAGCCCGCCGGAGACCGCCGGCTCCATCACCAGGTGGTCCGTCACCACCTGCCCGGGGCGCAGTCCCACCACCCTGACGTTCGATCTGGGGGGGACGGGCAGCCTGAAGGCTTCTTCCCCGGGGACCGGGATATTTCCTTTCGCAGAAGCAGGGGCCTCCACCCTGGGAACGGGTCCGTCGAGGAGCCTGCCGTCCCGGGCCACGGGCCGCCCCCGCTTCCAGACCCTTTTCACGGAGCAGTTCTCCAGTGAATCCACGGCGGCCAGGTCGGCGATCCTCCCCGGGGCCACCGCTCCCCGGTCCTTCCATCCGAAGTACTCCGCCGGGGTGAGGGTTACCATCCGCAGGGCCGCCAGGGGCGAAATGCCGGACTTCACGGCGAGGCGGATCTTCTCGTCCATGTGCCCCCGGTCGCGGAGGTAGCGGGCGGAAAGGTCGTCGCTCACCATCAGGCACCGGCTTGACCGGGCCTCGTTTCCCCGCACCAGGCAGGCCAGTTCCTCCAGGTTGTGCTCCGTGGCCCCTTCCCGGATCATGAGCATCATGCCCCGGCGGAGCTTGTCGAGCCCCTCCTCCGCGCTGAAGCTCTCGTGGTCCGAATCGCACCCGCTGAGGAGATAGGCGCACAGGTCCTTTCCCGTCAGGCCGGGCGCGTGGCCCGACTTTGCCCGCGCACCCGAAGCGTAGATCTTTGCCCAGAGGGCGGGGTCTCCCCCGGTCACTCCGGGATAATTCATCACTTCGCCGAGGGAATCGCACCATCCCCTGGCGAACATCTCCGCCACCGCCCCGGCGTCGAGTTCCTCGAAGGGGGTCTCGAAGGATGACGCGGGAACGCAGGACGGAGCCGTGAAGAAGAGGTCCACCGGGCAGTTGAGGCTCTCCCTCCACATGTACTCCACGCCCGCCATGCCGCAGGTGTTGGCGATCTCGTGGGGGTCGGGGGCCGCCGAAGTGGTGCCCCTCACCGCCGCGAGTTCGGAAAAAGCGGCCGGGGTGAGCATGGTGCTCTCGATGTGGCAGTGGCCGTCTATGAAGCCGGGGACGATCACCATCCCAGAGAGGTCGTCTTCGCTGATACCCTTGTAGCCCTTCCCGATCCCGGCGATCCGACCCCCGAAAAGGGCCACGTCCGCTTCCTCGTACTCCAGGGTGAAGACGTTGGCGACCCGGGCGCCCCGGAGCACCAGATCCGCAGGGCGGTCACCCCTGGCGACAGCGAGATATTCCGAAACATTCACAGGTTCATCCCCCCGTTCTTTTCCATGGTGAAGTGTAGCGGAAAGGGTTGCGGAGCGCAATAGCGG
>JAPXRK010000263.1:0-3149 GCA_033813575.1 Synergistales bacterium | reverse complement strand
CTTCAAGGACAGACTGAACACCCTGGCCCCCAAAACATCCTACGTGGCCCTTTTCAAACCCTGGAACTGGATCGTCGGAACGGGAGTCTACATCGACGACGCGGAAAAAAGCATCGCCGCATGGAAAATGCGGTTCGTGGCCGCCGGGCTGCTTTCGATAGCCGCTGCGGGTGCGGTCTCTCTCTTCCTGAGCCTCCGGGCGGCCCTCCTCGGAAAAAAGGCAGCCCGGGCCGCGCTCCTGGACCGGAGCCTGAAGGAAAAAACCCTGGAGCTTGCCAGGTCCGAGAGCCAGCTCGCTCTTATCACCCAGATCTACCGGAACGCCGCCGAGGGCATCATGATCACCGACGCGGACGGGCGCATCCTCGAGGTCAACCGGGCTTTCTCAGCCATCACCGGCTACGGCCCGGAAGAGATCATAGGCAAAACGCCGGACATGCTGAAATCGGACAAGCACGGCCCCGATTTTTACCGGAAGATGCGGGACGCTCTCAGGAAGGACGGCCACTGGTCGGGAGAGATATGGGACCGCCGGAAGAACGGCGAGGCCTTCCCCTCCCGGCTGAACATCTTCGCCTACACCGGCGAGGAGGGAAACGTGAGCCGCTATATCGGCGTCTACCAGGACCAGAGCGAACTCCACCAGAGCCGGGATCTGCTGCAGCACGAGGTAAACCACGACGTGCTGACGGGCCTGCCGAACCGGTTTCTCTTCCACGACAGGCTCGCTCTCGCCATTTCCCGCTCCCGGGAGAAAAGTCGTATCCTTTCGGTGATCATGATCGGCCTGGACCGGTTCGGGGCAGTCAACAAGACCCTGGGCTACCCCGTGGGGGACGGACTGCTCCAGGAGGCGGGAAAGAGACTCTCCGAAGCGGCCGCTGAACCGGGGGCCGTTGCCCGGTTCGGAGGGGACGAGTTCGTCGTCCTGCTCACCTGGGGCGGGACGTATTCCTCCTGTCTCAGGGTTGTGGAACGGATGCTCGCCTCGCTCAGGAACCCGTTTTCCGTCGGGGGACAGTCCTACCGGATCACCGCCAGCGCCGGAGTCACCTTTTATCCCCGGGACGGCGAATCCCCCGAGGAGCTCCTCCAGAACGCCTCCCTCTCCATGGAGCGGGCCAAGCGGGAAGGGGGAAACTCATGGAGGCTGTTCACCGAAGACCTTGACAGGAAGGTTCAGCACAGGATGCGGCTCGAGAGCGACCTGCGGCGGGCCGTGGACGCCGGAGAGTTTCACCTGTTTTATCAGCCCAAGGTCAGCCTGACGGAGCGGAAGATCATAGGTGCGGAGGCCCTGATGCGGTGGACGGCGGGAGACGGGAGCTCGATCCCCCCGGACGAATTCATCCCCATAGCAGAAGAAATAGGTGCAATAGGAACCCTCGGCGCCTTCGCCCTCGAGAGCGCATGCCGCCAGTCCGTGGAATGGTCGGGAATGGGACTGGACATACCGGTGGCGGTAAACATCTCGGCGAAGCAGATCTCCTCGGAATTCTTCGTCAGGGACGTCCTTGAAACCGTCAGGCGCACCGGCGCGAATCCCTTTCTCCTCCATCTGGAGATCACGGAGTCCGCCTTCATGGAAAATCCGGATCATGCCCAGAAGGTCATGGCCGAGCTCGGAGAGGCGGGAATCCGCTTTTCCCTCGACGACTTCGGCACCGGCTTCTCCTCTCTCGCGAAGCTCCGCCTGCTGCCGATCTCGGAGCTGAAGATCGACAGGTCCTTCATTCTGGACCTCGAAAGCGACAAGACCAGGGGGGTTGTCTCCACCATGATCCACCTCGCCGGGGCCCTTCATCTGCAGGTGACCTTCGAAGGCGTCGAGACGAAAGCTCAGATGGAAATCCTCGGGAGCCTCGTCCCCGAAGGCATGGAAACCGCAATCCAGGGGTATATCTTCTCCCGTCCCCTGCCGCCGGACCGGGTTCCCCAGTTCTTCGCCTCTGAACTTCCCGACGTTTTCTGAAATTAGAGAAATTTCCCTCCCCTCTTGCACTCCGGCAAAAAAGGCTTATTATGATGTATCTGATTTCACAACCGGTCCGGAAAATCCGGCCAAGGAGGGTCCTTCGTGTTTCCCTGCGCCCAGCACCACCGCTCATACCGTCTGATTGCCGTCGCCGCGCTCCTCGCGGCGGCGTTTTGCTTGCTTCCCGCCAGGTCCCGTGCGTCGGAACCCCCTTCCGCTCCGGCGGAATTCCATGCCTTTTCCTTCGTTGACGTGAAGCACAAGGCTGAAGAACTGGCATCCCGCCCCTTCGAGGATCCGGAAGGGCAGGTTCCCGATTTTCTGCTGAACATCAGCTACGACCAGTGGAGAAAAATCCGGTTCCGTCCCTCCGAATCCCTGTGGAGAAAAGAGGGGCTGCCTTTCGAGGTGCAGTTCTTCCATCCGGGCCTTTTCTACAACCGCCTGGTGGCCGTCAACGTCGTGGACGACGGCCGCGCGGAGAAACTCACATTCTCCCCGTCCGTCTTCGAATACGGTGATGAAGAATTCGCCTCGAAGGTCGCCGGAACACCCCTCGATTTCGCCGGCTTCCGCATCCACTACAACCTGAACACGGGAAAATACAAGGACGAGGTTGCCGTCTTCCTCGGGGCCAGCTACTTCCGTGCCGTGGCCCGGGACGGGCAGTACGGTCTTTCCGCCCGGGGCCTCGCAGTGGACACGGCTCTCCAGTCGGGGGAGGAATTCCCCTATTTCAGGGAATTCTGGATTGAAAAACCCCGGGAGGACAGCGATTCCATCACCGTTCACGCTCTCCTGGACAGCCCGAGCCTTGCGGGAGCCTACACCTTCACCATCATCCCCGGAAAGGAGACCTCCATGGACACGGAGTGCGTTCTTTTTCTGAGGAAAGACGTCCAGAAGCTCGGCATCGCCCCCCTGACAAGCATGTTCCTTTACGGGGAGACAGAAAACGGCCGGCCCGGCGACTATCGTCCCGAGGTCCACGATTCCGACGGCCTCCTGATCCGGACAGATTCAGGGGAGTGGACCTGGCGTCCCCTGGCCAACCCCGGCAGGCTGGCTCTCATTCCCTTCCGGGAGGAAAACCCCGCCGGATTCGGCCTGATGCAGCGGGACTGGGTCTTCGACCATTACCAGGACCTGGAAGCACGGTATGAAAAACGTCCCT
>JAPXRK010000262.1:0-3166 GCA_033813575.1 Synergistales bacterium | reverse complement strand
TACCGGGGCTGGTGCCTTCTGCCCGTGGCGGGGTACTTTCTCCGGGTGGTCCGGGGCGGAGAGGTGAGGAAGGGAGATCCGGTCACGGTGAAGTGACCGCGGTGAGTTGCCGGCTTCCCGGGATTTCTCCGCGGAGAAGGAGGATGGGGCATGAAAGTTGATATCTGCAAAAACGGCTCCGGGGCGCAGGTGCGCCTGGGCGGCAGCATGTACGTCGAGGATTCCGCGTCGGTCCGGGAGCAGCTTATCGGGCTCATTGAGGATGGAATGGTGCATCTGACCGTTGACCTTTCGGATCTTGACTACGTGGACAGTTCCGGGCTTGGAGTCCTGATCTCCATTCACAAGAGATGCCTCCAGAAGGGCGGAAAAATGGTCATCACCGGCCTTCGCGGCATGGTGGAGGAGTTGTTCAAGCTCACCCGGCTGGATCTCGTATTCAACGTGTCCCGCCAGTAACGCGTTCCGGGGGCCCTTCAGGGCCCCCGGTTTTTTCCCCGTTATTTGTAAAACCACTGGTCGTCGAGGGTATACCCTTCCTCAAGCAGCCTTATGCAGATTTCAGCCCCATCGGGATCGTAAAGAATCCCCTTTTTTCCCGAGAGTTCCTCCAGCACCTTTTCCAGGGGCCAGGCGGGCCGGTAGGGGCGATGGCTCAGCAGGGCCTCCGTTACGTCGGCGATGCCGGCGATCCGGGCCCCGAAAGGGATGTCCTCTCCCTTCAGGCCCTCCGGGTAGCCGCTGCCGTCCAGGCGTTCATGGTGGTGGAGCACCGTCAGGTAAATTTCCGGCGGGAACCCCTGTTTCTTCAGGATATCGCAGCCGATGGAGGCGTGTTCCTCCATGAGGCGGCGGTCCACCGGCCGGAGAGGTCCCGGAATGCAGAGTATTTCGGCGGGAATGGCCATCATCCCCACGTCGTGGAGGAGAGTGGCCGTCACCAGGTTTTCCAGGGGGTTGCCCGTCATTCCGAGCCCGGTGCCGATGGCGTGGGCGAGGCCTGCCGCCTGGCGCTGGTTCTTCCCCGTGTAGGAGTCCTTGATCTCCACCAGGGTTGCGGTGAGATGGACGGTCCGCATCCGGGCCTGTTCCACCTGCCGAAGGGATTCGGCAAGCCTCGTCTCTGCACGGATCCTGTCCTCCTGGTCCCTGAGGATGAGCACCCCGGAGAGGCGGCCATCGGTCTCCGCCGCCAGGAACGAGGCCTCGAACCGGCGGACGCCCTTCTCGGTCACCAGGGGGAGGATCATCCGCTCTTCTCCGTCCGGAAAAGCGGGAAAACATGACCTGATGGTGAGTCCTCTCCCGTCGGGGCCTTTCAGGAATTCCTCCAGGGGGCGGAGTTCACCCCGCCCGAAGCCGCCGCGGAGGGCCAGGGCTGCTTCGTTCCTGTATTCCACTGTTTCATCGGGGAGGGAAACCACGAATATGGCGTCCTGGGCCCTGTCCAGCAGGGCCTGGACCCGTTCAAGCTCGGCGAGGCGCCGTTTCAGCTCCGGGTAGTGGCTTTTCTTCCCCGACCGGGCTCCCAGCCCCATGAGGGCCAGGAGCTGGTCGTCCTGCTCTGTCGTCCGCCGGTCAGTAGGCATTTCGGAGGATTTCCTCAAGGCCGGCCGGGGAGAGAGGCCGGGGGTTGGTGATCATGCAGGGGTCTTCCCATGCCGCCGCCGCTATTTCGGGAAGAAGATCCTCCTTCAGTCCGAGATCCCTGAGTCTTCCCGGAAGGCCGGCCTGATCCCGCAGGGTGTCAAGGCGGGCGAGCAGTTCGGAGAGGACATCGGGAGTTTCAGCACACCCGCCGAACCGTTCGAGGAGGACGGCGAACCGTTCGGGGGCGGCGCCGTAGTTGGCCTCCACGCCGTGGCGGAGGAGCAGGGAGTTGCATTCCCCGTGGGGGAGGTCGAGAAGTCCGCCGAGGCTGTGAGAAAGGGCGTGGACCACGCCGAGGCTCGCGTTGGAAAAGGCGAGGCCGGCATGGAGGGACGCCAGCATCATCCCGGTCCGGTATTCCGGGTTGGAGAGGTCGCCCATGGTCCGGAGAAGGAAGGAGTGCACCATCTCCACGGACTGGAGGGCGTGGACGTCTGTAAGGGGCGAATGGGCCCGGGAGACGTAGGCCTCGAAGGCGTGGGTGAGGGCGTCCATTCCCGTGGACGCTGTGAGGAAGCCGTCCATGGTGAGGGTCGTGTCCGGGTCCACCAGGGCCACGTCGGGAACGATGGATTTGCTGACGATGGCGTGCTTGATCCCTGTTTTTTCGTTTTTGATAATGGAAAACTGGGAGATGTCCGCAGCGCTTCCGGCGGTGGTGGGTACGCAGATCACGGGAGGGCAGGGAACGGGGATTTTATCGACCCCCACGAAATCCAGAACGTTCCCTCCGTTGGCATGGACCGCTCCGATGGCCTTGGCGCAGTCCATGGGACTTCCTCCGCCGAGGGTGAGGATGAGGTCGCAGCCTTCGCCGTCAAAGACCTCAACGCCCCGCATGACCATGACGTCGGTGGGGTTCGGCTGAACGTCGCGGTAGACGGCCCAGCCCAGTCCCTCGCCGTCAAGGTTTTCAAGGAGGGGCTCGAGCCACCCGGCCTCCGCCACGCCGTCGTCGGTGACCACGAGAACCCTGGTGCCTCCAAGGTTTCTGGCGTACCGGGCGGCGAGCGAGCGGGCTCCTCTGCCGAAGATGACTTCAGGGGCGACAAACTTCCGGAGTACCATTTCGCTCATTGCATTCACGCTCCTTGGGAGAAGCCGGAAAAAGAGGGCGGAACATCTCTGTTCCGCCCCCAGTCTATCATATTTTTTGGTAGAAAAGCGGTGCTTTTCTTACCATCTGATTATAGTTGCCCCCCAGGAGTACCCGACTCCGAAGCCGACGGCCATGACCCTGTCCCCCGGGCGGAGCCTGCCCTCGTCGGCGGCGTCCCGCAGAGCCATGGGAATGGTGGCGCTCACCGTGTTGCCCTTGTTCTCCATGTTCATGAAGAACTTCTCCTCCGGAATGCCGATTTCCTTTCTCAGGTGCTCCAGGATGAGGAGGGTGGCCTGGTGGAAGACGAAGAGGTCCACGTCCTCGAGTTTCAGGGAATGGGCCTCCAGCGCCCGGCTGACCGCCCCGGGCACAGTGGCCAGGGTGAAGTTGAGTACCTCGGGGCCGTTCATGTAG
>JAPXRK010000261.1:0-3171 GCA_033813575.1 Synergistales bacterium | reverse complement strand
GTCAACACCTCCTGCCGTTATCTTGTCATCAGCGGCCGATCACCGCAAGGGCGAGACTTGCCGATTAAGTTCGCATGCAATATCCAGTTTGACAGGCTCGCCGGGCTTGATTACAATGCTCCCCAATAAATTTAACCTGTATTTGCCCCGGAAGGAGGAGACACGGCATGAAGGGCTTCACCGCACGGCGTAACGGACTTCTCGTAATCGTAGCCCTGATTATTAGCCGCGGGTCCCCTCCTGGGGTGGCCGGCGTTTAGGCGCCGTTGGCCGCAAACCCAGGCCGGGACCCGTTAGCTCGGGTCCCGGCCTTTTTTCATTTCGAAGGAGGGATACACCCATGCAGCCCCATCTTTTCACTCCGGGACCGGTCTCCATACCCTATGAAATACGGCAGAGAGGCGCAGAACCCCTTGTCAGCCATCGAAGCGGCCCCTTCTTCTCCCTTCTGGAGGAGATTTCAGCCCGCCTGAAGAGGCTTCTGGGAACGAAAGAACCACCGGTTCTCTTCCCCGGCTCGGGAACGGGAGCCCTCGAAGCCCTGGCCGCCAACCTTATCGTCCCCGGCGACCGGGTGATCTCCTTCTCCTGCGGCGCCTTCGGCGACCGGTTCCGGGAGATCGCCGGCCGGCGGGGGGCCGACGTCATTCCCGTGGACATTCCATGGGGACGGGGCGTCACCCCGGACGACGTGAAAGACGCCCTGGCACGGTGTCCCGATCCCGCCGCCGTGCTCCTCACCCACAACGAGACCTCCACTGGCGCCGTCACCCCTCTCGGGGAGTGCATCGCCGCCCTTCCACCCGACGGACCCCTGGTGCTCGTGGACGCCGTCAGCTCCCTCGGCGCAATGCCCTGCTTCCCGGAAGAATGGGGCATCGACGGCCTTGCCTCCTGCTCCCAGAAGGGGCTGCTCACACCTCCGGGCATCGCCGTGGCGGCCCTGTCTCCCCGTGGCTGGGCCAGGGCGGGATCCCGCCCCTGCCCTTCCTACTACTTTGACCTTTCCCTGCACCGGAGGTTCCTGGAGAAGGACCGTCCCCAGAATCCCTACACCCCTCCGGTCACCCTGCTCTACAGCCTTGATGAAGCCCTTCGGTACCTGGAGGATTTCGGCTTCGGGGAATGGTTCCGGCTGAAGGCCCGGACGGCCGGTACCTTCGCTTCCGCCTGCGAGGCCATGGGGCTTTCGCTGTACGTGGAGGAACCGGCCTTCCGCTCCCCCGCCGTCACTGCGGTGAAAGTGCCTGATGGAAAGGGAAAAGACATGAAGCGGGCCCTTGAGGCCCTCGGCGTGGACGCTGCAGCCGGGCAGGGAAAGTTAACCTCCCTGCTCCGGGTGGCCCATTACAGCCCGGGAGGGTGGCCTGAACTCTCCCTCATCGCCGGAAGCATCTACGGAGCGGGGAAGATGTGCGGCCTGGACCTTCGCCCCGATTTTCCGGAATCGGCCTGGAACTGCTGGACAAAGGAAGGGGAATGACACCATGAAAGTGCTCGTGACGGATACCGTATCTGAAGCGGGAATCAGCCTGCTCCGGAAGGAGAAGGACCTCCAGGTGGAGGTTCGGCTCGGGTTCTCAAGGGACGAACTGCTGGAGGCCGTGGCCGGCGCGGACGGCATGCTGACCCGCAGCGGCACCCCCCTCGACGCCGAAGTGCTCGGAGCTGCGAAGAAACTCCGGGCGGTGGCCAGGGCAGGCGTCGGTGTGGACAACATCGACCTGGCTGCGGCGAGCCGCCGGGGGATCGTGGTGATCAACGCGCCAACCGGAAACACCCTCGCGGCGACGGAGCACACCCTCGCCATGATGCTCTCCCTGGTCCGGAAAGTTCCCCAGGCGTGGAATTCCCTGTCTATGGGCGAATGGAAGCGGAGCCGGTTCATGGGCATGCAGCTTTCGGGAAAGCGGCTTCTGGTCATCGGCCTCGGAAGGATAGGAACCCAGGTGGCCCTCCGGTGCCGGGCTTTCGGCATGGAGGTTTCCGCCTATGACCCCTACATATCGAAGGAAAAGGCCGACCGGGCCGGGGCCCAGCTCCTGGACGACCTGGCCGGTGCCCTCTCCCTCGCCGACGTGGTCACCCTCCACGTGCCTCTCACCGCCGAGACCAGGCGGCTGCTCGACAGCCGGCTTCTCAAAGCCTGCAAACGGGGAGCCTTCCTGGTGAACTGCGCCCGGGGCGGCCTGGTGGACGAGGAAGCCGTGGCAGACGGAGTCCGCTCCGGCCTTCTCGCCGGGGCAGCCTTCGATGTGTTCGACGGCGAGCCCGTGCGGGCCGACCATCCCCTCCTCGCCCAGGACCTCCGGGAGAAAGTCATCCTCACCCCCCACATCGGCGCGAACACGGAAGAGGCCCAGTCCGCCGTGGCGGTGATCGCAGCCTCCAACCTCGCGGCAGCCCTTCTGGGGAGGCCCTATGAACACGCCGTGAACCTCCCCTTCTCCGAGCAGCTTCTCAGCGACGGGCGGAGGGCCTATCTCTCCCTCGCCCGGAAGATGGGGTACCTCGCCGCCCACCTCCTCCGGGAGCCGGTGAAGGAGATCCGGGTCACCCTCCGGGGTCCCCTCTTCTCGAAAGGGGACGATCCCATCTGCTTCGAGGTGCCCTACCACTACTCCCCCTTCACCGTGGCCGGGCTCAAGGGCATGCTCGAGGTCTCCCACGGTCCGGAGGTGAACTACATGTCCGCTCCCCTCCTTGCCTCCGACAAGGGCATCTCCGTGGAGGAGAGCCGTGGGGAGGGCAGTACCTACAAGAACCTCCTGGAAGTGAGCATCAGTGCCGCAGGCTCCCGGGAAGGGGTGACCGTGGCGGGCACCGTCACCGAGGAAGGCCGCCAGCGGGTGGTGAACCTCAACGGCTACTGGATCGAGTTCGTCCCCGAGGGGACGGTGCTCCTCTTCAGCAACCACGACCGGCCCGGGGTCATCGGGAAGGTGGGCACCATCCTCGGCGAGGCAGGGTCCAATATCGCGAACTTCGCCCTGGGCAGGAAGAACGGCAGCGGCCTCGCCGTGGGGGCCCTCCAGATCGACAGCGACATCCCGCCGAAAGTCATCGAGACCTTCAAGGCCGACGCGGACCTTCTCTGGGCCGTGAAGGTGAACTTCTCGGAGGCCCTGTGATGAAGCGGGTCTTCCTCGTGCGGCACGGGGAAACGGACTG
>JAPXRK010000260.1:0-3176 GCA_033813575.1 Synergistales bacterium | reverse complement strand
CACCTGTAGAGTGGAAATATGGGAGATTATGGAGGAATATCTCGTTTTTTTTCTTATTTACTTCGATTTATCGAGTTTTTCACTTCAAAGATGCTTCACCAGAGCTCCCACGATGGGTCGGGAGAAAAATCGATGGACGTCCGGACACCCCGCAGATAGGCATTGCAGCCTGCGGCGGCTATCATCACGGCATTGTCGGTGCAGCGGTTCACGGGGGGCAGAAAGACGTTCCATCCTTTTTGGGCCTTCAGCGCAGCCCGCAGGGCGCTGTTGGCGGCAACCCCTCCCGACAGGGCCACGTTTTTTACCCCGGTCTGCTTCACTGCCAGGGCGAGTTTTCCCACCAGGGAATCCACCACGGCCCTCTGGAAGGATGCGCAGACATCCTCCACAGGGACGGGTTTTCCTTGGGCCCTCAGGCGGCCGATTTCCGTCACGGCCGCAGTCTTGAGGCCGCTGAAGCTGAACACGATTCCCGCCGAACTTCCCCGCATGGGAACGGGAAAATCAAAAGCCCCCGGATTGCCTGAAACCGCGAGACGGTCCATGACGGGCCCCCCGGGATAAGGCAGGCCGAGAACCTTGGCAACCTTGTCGTAGGCCTCACCGGCGGCGTCATCCCGAGTTCCCCCCAGGAAGATATATTTTCCGAAATCCTCGGCCAGGACAATCTCCGTATGCCCTCCTGAGACGATCATGCAGATGAACGGGGGGGCAAGCTCCGGAAAGGAAACAACGTTGGCGAACATGTGCCCTTCGAGGTGGTTCACGGCGATGAGGGGCACGTTCCAGGCAAGGGAGAGGGCCTTGGCAGCCATGACCCCCACGAGGAGGGATCCCATGAGCCCCGGCCCGGCGGTCACGGCAATGAGTCCGATCTCCTTCGCCGGCTCCCTGACATCGGCCCTCCGGAGAACCTCCTCGGTAAGGGGAAGAAAGGCCTCGAGGTGCATCCTCGCAGCAAATTCAGGAATAACCCCTCCGTAGGGGGCATGGGACTCAACCTGGCTCGAAAGCAGCTCGGCAACCACATCCCTTTCGCCCCGCAGAAGGGCCACAGCGGAGTCGTCGCAGCTGCTCTCGATTCCGAGGGTAAGGAGTTCCCGCTCCGGTGAAGTCATCTCCTGGGCAGCTCCATTTCCATCGAATAGTCCCCCACGGCAAAACGCACTGTCTTTCCCTTCACCGAAGCAGCGGGAACGGCCACGGCAAATTCGGCCGTCAGATCGGGGGGCAGTTCCCCCACGGGAACGAAGTGCCGGTTGGTGAGCACATCCGCCGGAGTGAGTACGTGAGAGCCTATGGAAATCATGGAATGATCGAGGGTGAGGTTTCTCACCGTTCGAACCCGGATGATGAACATGGCTTTCTTCCTGGTTTCCTTGCTTCCGTAAAAACTCGTGTTGTTTTTCAGCCACTCGGGGGCCATGGGATCTGACCATGCCGCATCGACGAGCTTCCCGTCCACGTAAATGAAGGCGAACTGCGCCCTGGCCCCGATGATGAGGTCACCGAGGGCCTCCCCTTCAAACCACAGGTTTGCGGTCCGCTGTTCCAGCAAGCGGTCCGTATCCTGCGCACCTGCTGCACCGGCGGCGGCGAAAACCAGCAGAAGCAGGAGCGCTCCTATTTTTTTCAACGTCATGGTTCATTCCTCCCCGTCAGATCGTTTGGCTTCCCTGTCACTCTTTTTCCGGGACAGGGCGCCCCGAAGCCAGCCCCACTCCTGGAAGCGAAATACTCCGGTGCTTGCCCCGTAGGCGGCGCAGGACGCCAGGAAGATGCCTCCGAGCCACGCCGCCCGGAGGGAAAGGCTTCCCTCCGCCGGATAGGGCATTCCAATAGTGTACACGAAGACTACCCCCGCGGTCACTGCCAGGGAGGCTGCCATTTTCCCGGCCCAGGAGAGGGAAAAGATCCCAAGGCCGGTCCCGAGGTTTCTGGAGAGCAGCCTCACCCCAACCCACCCTGAAAGACTGAAGGAAAGAGAGGTGGCCAGGGCAAGCCCCCCGAAGGACATGGGTTTCATGAGGATCAGGGAGAACAGGGCCGTGGCGGCCACGCTCGTCAGGGTGACCCACAGGGCCTGCCTGGGAAGGCTGCGGGCGTAGAGCCCCCTCATGACCACGGTGGAGCACGCCATACCGGGAAGGCCGACGGAATACATGGCCAGCGAACGGGCCGTTCCTTCCCATGCCCACTCCCCGAAGGCTCCCCGGAAGAAAAGAAGGTGGACGATTTCCCTTGAGACCAGGATCATCCCGAGGGTGACCGGGAGAACCACGAACAGGGCAAACCGCAGAGAATCCCGCATGATCTCCCGGAATTCGTCCACGCTGTCCGAAGAGCACCGGGAAAGCTGGGGAAGCACCGCCTGGGAGACGGCGATGACGAAGAGCCCCAGGGGAAGCTGGATGACCCGGTTCGCATAGTTCAGCACCGAGATTGCCCCCTCCTGGAGAAAGGAGGCGAGCATCCTGCTGAGAACGGGGTTGACCTGGTTGAGGGAGAGCCCGGCGGCGTAGGGAAGGAACAGGGAGAGCATCCTCCGCAGGTCCGGATCCCGGAGGTCGGGTTTTGCGGGAAGAAGGGAGACCCCCATTTTCCCCGTCCAGCCCCACTGCAGGGCAAACTGGCACGCCCCCCCCGCGAGGACGGCCGCCGCGAGGCCCCACACCCCCCAGGAGGAAGCGGCCAGGAGCACCAGGGCGATGTAGACAAGGTTGCTCAGTGCCGGCGCCAGGGCCGGCACGAGGAAGGACCCCATGCTGTTCAGCACTCCCATGGCGAGGGCAGCCAGGGAGACGAACAGAAGGAAGGGAAACATCCACCGGGTGAGGGACACCGCAAGGGAGGTTTTGACAGGATCGAATCCCGGGGCCATAATGCCCACCAGGAGAGGCGACAGGACGATACCGGCAAGAACGGCCAGGCCCGTGGCCGCCAGGAGGACGGTAAAGGCCTGTCGGGCAAGCCCTTCCGCCGCTTTTCGTCCCCTGTCGGCCAGGACCCTGGAAAAGACCGGAACGAAGGAAGCTGAAAGGGCTCCTTCGGCGAGAAGCTGCCGGGCGAGGTTCGCGAGAGTGAAGGCCACGTTGAAGGCATCAAGTACCCCCGAGGCACCGAACCACGCGGCGGTGACGATCTCCCGGACCAGGCCGAGTATCCTGCTCGCC
>JAPXRK010000259.1:1990-3206 GCA_033813575.1 Synergistales bacterium | reverse complement strand
CCCCTTGAGGAATGCACCTACTCCGGAACTTCGGCCCGATGTGCCGTGCGGAAGGATTCGGGCGACGATCCCGATGGAACGGACGGCATGCTGATCTTCGCAGGGGCACGGAGGATCGAAAGCTCCGGCGTACGCATTTCCGGGGGACCCGGGATCGGCCGCATAACCCGAAAGGGACTGCCCCTTCAGCCCGGCGAATGGGCGATCAATCCCGGTCCGAGGCGGATGATCGAGATGGAAGTCGGGTCCGTTCTGCCCCCGGGCCAGGGTGTGGAGATCACTATTTCAGCGCCGGAAGGGGAAAAAAGGGCGAAGAACACGTGGAACCCGAGGCTGGGCATCGAAGGAGGCATCTCCATTCTGGGAACCACGGGCATCGTGGAACCCAAGTCCACTGTGGCGTATCTCTCCTCCATCGACCTCTATATCTCGTCAGCGGCGGCTTTCGATTCTCCGCGGCCCGGGGCGGTTTTTCTCGTGCCGGGGTACGTGGGGGAGCAATGCCTGCGGGAACGATTCCAGGTTCCCGGCGAACTGGTCGTACGGATAGGCGACCACGTGGGGCATGCACTCAGGTCCTGTGTCTCGGCGGGAGCCGCTGAAGTATTTCTCTACGGTCATGTGGGCAAGTGGGCAAAAGTGGCTGCAGGCCTTTTCAACACAAACTGCGAGTTCGGCGACGCGCGGCTCGAAACACTTGCAGCATGCGCCGGCGCTGAAGGGGCAACGAAGGAACAGATCCGGGAGATACTCTCCCTTCCCCTCGCGGAAGAAGCCGTTCTTCTGCTGAGGAAATGGAACCTCTCCTCCGTTTTTTCTCTCGTGGCAGAGCGGGCCCACATGCGGTGCTCCCTTCTCCTTGGAAGGGCTGTTCCTCTCGGTGTCGGCGTACTCTCCCTGGAGGGCGAAGTCCTCGGGAGTTTTCCCGCTGCGGAAAAGGAGGTCCGGACATGGACAGAATTACTGTCGTCGGAATAGGTCCCGGAAGTGAAGCCTTCCTTGCACCGGCCGCGAAGGATGCGATCGCCGGCGCCGAAATCCTTGCAGGAGCCCCCCGGCATCTCGCCCCCTTCAGCGGTTCAGGGAAAAATCTTCTGCCCCTGGAAGGGGAACTCGACAGTTTTCTCAACGCACTGGCGGAAAAACGGCGCTGCGGGAAGACGGTTCTGCTGCTTTCAGGTGACCCGTGCCTTTTCAGCCTGCTCGGCAAAATCAC
>JAPXRK010000259.1:0-1980 GCA_033813575.1 Synergistales bacterium | reverse complement strand
TCCCTGGAGTGAGCAGTTTTCAGCTTCTCTTCGCCAAATTGGGTATCCAGTGGAACGGGACAGAGATAGCAAGCCTGCACGGACGCCCGCTGGAAGATGCCTGGAGGTTCATCAGGGAGGACTGCAGGACACTGTTCTTCCTCGATTCGAAGAATACCGGCCAGAAAGTGGCCGAATTCCTTTGCGGCGCAGGTTTTCCCGACAGGCAGACTGTTCTCGCGGAGAGGCTGGGCTACCTGGATGAACGGATCATCAGGTCATCGCTCTCGGCCCTCAGCCTTGGATCTTCTTCAGAGGGCCTGGCGCTGCTTCTTCTTGAAGCGGGTCCCCTTCCCCCGTCTACCCTCGGGGTGCTTCCGGACGAATGGTTCGAGCGGGCTCCCGGAGTCCCTCTCTCAAAGGCAGCGTGCCGCGCGCTTGCAGTCTCGCTGCTCCATCCCCTGGACGGCCAGGCTGTTCTGGAGGTCGGGGCCGGATCGGGAGGAATCACCGTCGAACTGGCCAGGAGGATCGGGAAAGGCATGGTATACGCCGTGGAGCGTTCGGCAGAGGCCGCTGCCGCTGCTGCCCGGAACATCCACAGGGCCGGAGCCGGTTCCTCAGTACGTATTGTTGAGGGGGAAGCTCCCGAAGCGCTCGCTTCACTCCCGTCATGCACCAGGGCTGTTGTGGGAGGACACGGAGGGTCAGCGGAACAGATCATACGCTCTTTATGGCGGAAGCTTCTTCCCGGGGGGCGCCTTCTCGTGACGGCGAATATGCCTTCCACCGCGGACATGGCATGGCATACCCTGAAAGGGCTCGGAACCGTTCCATCCCTCATGCATGTGAACGCTTCCTCGGCTGCGGGGGCAGGGGAATCCTGGATGCTCTCTGCGGCAAACCCGGTGTTTCTTATTTACGGGGACAAGAAAACAGACAAGGACGGTACGACCCATGGAACACGCTGAAAAAACAATTCTCTTCGCCGGGGCAGGCCCGGGGGATCCCGAACTGCTGACGCTCAAGGGGAAAAAAGCCCTCGAGGAGGCGGATCTTGTGCTGTATGCGGGCAGCCTGGTGAACAGGGAAATTCTCGCCTTCTGCCGCCCATGTTGTGAAAAGGCGGATTCTTCGGGGCTCTCCCTTGAGGAGCAGGTAGCGCTCATGGCGGAAACAGCCGGGCGGGGAAAAAACGTGGTGCGGCTCCATACCGGCGACCCGAGTCTTTTCGGTGCGGTGGCAGAACAAAAGAGGATGCTTGAGGAACTCGGCTGCTCCGTCAGGTTCATTCCTGGGGTCAGCAGCCTTCAGGCGGCCGCTGCGGCCATGGGAATCCAGTACACTGTACCAGGAGGCAACCAGACCGTGATCTGCACCCGGAGATCAGGCCGGACCCCGGTCCCTCCCCGGGAGGACCTGAAGCTGCTTGCGGCGGCAGGGACCACAATGGTGATTTTCCTGAGCGCCGACCAGGCATCTGACGTTGTTGCAGACCTTACCGCAGGAGGGATATCGCCGGATACACCCTCCGCCTGCGTCTACCGTGCATCCTGGGAGGACGAGATGATCCTTGCAGCCCCCCTGTCGGAGCTGCCCGCGCTTATGGCGGAGCACGGCATAACCCGCCACGCGCTCATTATCGCAGGTCAGTGCCTCGCGGACCATACTGCCAGAAGCCTGCTCTATTCACCGTCATTCGGGCACGGGTACAGGGAGAGCCTGTCATGAGGACGGCAATTCTCTGTTTCTCCGCTCATGGGGAACGGACTGCGCGGAAACTGTCGCTTACATCCGACGAAACAGTCGTCAGGGTGGCGCCCGGTTCCCTGTCAAAGACAGTATCGAAACTGTGGGCTGATTCAGACGCCCTTGTATTCCTTTCCTCCCTCGGCGTAGCAGTGCGGGCGTCGGCTCCGCACCTCAGGGACAAGGCGGAGGACCCTGCGGTCATAGTGGTCACAGAGGACAGCAGGATGGTCATTCCAGTGACTGGCTGCC
>JAPXRK010000258.1:0-3208 GCA_033813575.1 Synergistales bacterium | reverse complement strand
ATGCCTTCCCGCCTGGAAGTAGATCCCCGCGACGATGAACCTGAGGAGTCCGTTGCGGGGGCTGAGCTGGGTCATCTTCTCCCAGAAGGGAAGGGATTTTTTGTACTCCCCGAGGTTGTAATAGCCCAGGGCTTCGTAGAGATAGTACCTGTAGTCCTTCAGAGGATCGCCCGGCGCCGGGGCATCTCCGCTGAAAAAGGCCAGGAGTTCCGCCGAAAGATTTCTCGAGACGAGGACGATCTCGTCCTCTCCCTGCCTGGATGACTGTTCGAAGCTCCCGAGAACCCTGCCGGACTCCACGTCCACCAGCCGTGCCGTGACCATGAGAAGGGCGCCGAATCGGCTGACCGCGCCGAGAATGAAATACCTGGCACCGGAGAGCTTTCCCGCTTTGGCAGCGGTCGCCGTATCCACCACTCCGGACATGGAGAGGCGGTGCTGCCTGGCGACCTCGGCCAGGCGCATCCGTTCGACCACCGTGATGTCCCTGGCCCCCGCCAGGCTGGTGGAGACTATTTCCGAGACGGCCGGCCCGAGATGGAATTCCGTTCCCTGGGAAAGGAAGGGCTGGACGGCCACGGAAAGTTCCGCCCCCTCCGCCTCCGGGGAAAAGAGGAGAAGAAGAAGCACTGAGGAAAGTGCGAACGTCCTTCGGAATGCCGCTTTCATGGCCGCGTTCCCCTCCTGCGTTTTCCTACCGGTTTTTCTCGTTCCACCGGTGGGTCATGGCATCGTATTCCAGCACCTTGTCCGCCGTGTACACGATCGCCCTGTGCTTGTCCAGGATGCATGCCTGGGCCCTGATTCCTTCACGGAGTACCCACTGGTGGACCGTAAGGTCGTAGAGTACGAGGTCCTTTTCGTCCCAGGCTGCCGCAAGGACATCCCCCACCTGGGCCTTCTGCACCTGGAAATCGTTGGCGTACTGCCATTGCTTCAGCACGGGATCGTAGACCACGAAGCCGTCATCACCGGAGAGTGCCGCCATTCCCCGGGAGAGATGTGCTCCCTTCACGGTCCAGGGCATGATCTCGCTCCTGATCCATTCCTGTTTTTTCGCGTCGAACACGGCCGCCTCGCTGTCGTTCCAGACGAGGGCGAATTCGTCCGAGAGGGAACCGAGGAGGGTCCTGAAATCTCCCTGGGAGAGCCACTGGTGGGTCCTGGTGTCGTATACCCATGCGGCATCCTCGCTCCATACGAGGGCCAGGTAATTGTGGGTTCTGTGTCCCTGTGTCCTGAAGTCATTAAGGATTGACTGGCGCCCGAGCGAAGGATCATGGACCCGGACGGTATGTGCGTCGATGAACAGGCTGACCTCTCCGCAGGCCGGCGCGTTCCCGAGAAGGACGATGAAAGCCTGGAGCACTGCGACAAGCAGGATTGCGCTTTTCTTGCCGTGGGTCATGGGTATCCCTTCCTTTCCTGCAAAAGGCTTTCTCATTGTTTCCCCAGCCGGATGACGTTTCCTTCGGCAGATTCCTCGGAGAAGTCAGTTCTCATCCGTAAAAGGGCGGCCGAGAACTGACCGGCTGATCCCGCGAACTCGGCATCTACTTCCGCCTTCCCGGCGGAGAATTTCACGAGAGAGGCGGACAGGGCCCCTGCGTTTCTGCAGCTCTCGACGATGCCGTGGGCTTCCGCGAAGGACCTTATGGGGGAGACGATAACAGTGAACCGTGCTGCCGGGATCTCCTGTTGGCCCTGGGACCGTTTGCCGAGGACGGCTTCCGCTGCTGAACGGCCGGCGGTTTCAGCAGCCTTCTGGGCCGCTTCCTCGGGAGTGTATCCGATCTCCTTTGCCGATTCGGTGACGGCCAGGATCTGTCTGCCGTCGGCCGCCGAACATGCCGTTATCGAAAGGGCCGCAGTGGCGGTAAAAAGGCCGAACTCGTTCTTTACCGCTTTCGGCACTGTCACCGTGCCCGAGAGGAGCACGGAAAAACCGAAGCTCTTCCCGAGCTGGAGAATGGCATCCACATCGCCCTCCAGGGCCAGAGCCGCAGCCTTGCTTCTCCGTATCCTTTCGAGCTGCTGTTCGTCCACCGCCCGGTACCCTCCCTCAAGAAGGGCCCTGGTCAGAATGGAGCGGACTGCAGCCCCATGGGACGGGGTTCCCCTGACGAGGACGGCGATGGTCTTCCCCTTCGGCAGGGCAGCGGCGTCCGCGGCCTCTCCCGAAAAGAGGATGAAGGCGAAGAGGAAAAGAAGCGGAAAAAACCAGGGGCGCCCCTTCATGAAAATCACCTCACCGAGCTGCTGAAAATAAGGCTTTCCGAGAGGAAGCGGTCCAGGGGGACGGTCACTTCCACGATGAACATTCCGTTCCTGGAGTCCTGGAAATCAATGTTTCCCTCAACCACTTCCCCCGAGACTTCTATGGACTGCAGTTTTTCCGGAAGGCCGAATTTCATCTCGTACAGAAGAAAAAGAAGGTTTCTGCGGGCATCGGAAACGGCGCTCCTTTTGGCCAGCAGCCTGTCATGGGGCGCCCCGGAGAGCAGGGGGCCTTTCCCTACGGCGGTGACGGATCCCCCGCTCCAGTCCACGACACCATACCGGAAGACCTGTATTCCCTCCGCGCCGCCGTTATTCTGCCGGATGAGTTCCACCTGCTCCGGGGAGAGGGCGGCAATACCCTGCGGAGGGGCCAGCAGAAAGAAAAGAAACAGAAGAGCCCCGGCCTTTTTCATGGGTGTTTTCTCCCTTCAACTGTCCCCCCGGTCAGGCCCGTCACTTCAACGCCGAGGGCTTCGAGAGCCACGGCAACATCCTCGGCCGTCATTTCAGCCGACACGTCCATCTCGAGAGTCCTGTCGGCAAAGCTCCTCTGGTATACCCCCGCTATGCCCTGCTTTTCCGCAAGGGCTTCCCTGAGGCTTCTGGCCTCGCTGAACGTTACGCCGGACACGATGACCCGGAAGGTCCTGCCCGGAACCCCCCCCGAGGATCCGCTGACGAGCGCGTAGGCCACCTTGTGGACGAGCTCCGCCGCCGACCTGGGAGCGAGGGCCGAAAAGCCTTTTACAGCACCGTCCCCGGGGGATGTCCCCTTGGTCTTCGCTTCGGCGATCTCCGTTCCCAGGACGAAGGCGTTCTGGGTGATGACGGCCTTGAGCTGGAGCTGGGACCGCACGCCGTACAGGGTGACTCCTTCAATCTTCTGCTTCGCGAAGGAATTTCCCTGGGCCTTTCCGTGGATCAGCAC
>JAPXRK010000257.1:0-3211 GCA_033813575.1 Synergistales bacterium | reverse complement strand
CGTGCGCTGCATCGTCATCCCCGCCTCCTACGAAGTCTACAACGCCGCCATGGACAAGGGGTATCTCCGGACCTTCACCGAGGCCGGAGCCGTGGTCTGCACGCCTACCTGCGGTCCCTGCCTCGGCGGACACATGGGCATTCTCGCCGCCGGGGAACGGTGCGTTTCCACCAGCAACCGCAACTTCGTGGGGCGCATGGGCAGCCCGAAGAGCGAACTGATCCTCGCCAGCCCCCTCACGGCCGCAGCGAGCGCCGTCACGGGACGGCTGACAGATCCGAGAGATGTAATGTCGGAAGATTTCTTCAAGAATCTGGAGGGGAAATAACCATGACCAATTCTTTTTCGGGAAAGGCCTGGAAATACGGCGACCATATCGACACGGACGTGATCATTCCGGCCCGCTATCTCGTCTCCAGCGACGAGGCCGTGCTGGGCAAGTACTGTATGGAGGACATCGACAAGGACTTCGTGCGAAAAATGTCACGGGGCGACATGATCGTCGCCGGTGAGAACTTCGGCTGCGGCTCCTCCAGGGAGCACGCGCCCCTGGCCATCAAGGGCGCCGGGTGCAGCTGCGTCATCGCAGCCTCCTTCGCCCGGATATTCTACCGGAACGCCATCAACGTGGGCCTTCCCATCTTCGAGTGCCCCGAGGCTGCCGCCTCCATCGAAACGGGGGATGAAGTGGCCGTGGACCCGGTCGCAGGAACCATCGAAAATCGGACAAAGGGAGTGACCTTCCGCGTGGCCCCCTTCGCTCCCTTCCTCCGGGATCTCATCAGCGCCGGAGGGCTCATCCCCTACGCCCGCAGGCGGATCGAAGAACGGAGGAAGGGAGCATGACCGGAAAGAACTACGTGGTGGCCCGGATTCCCGGGGACGGCATCGGTCCGGAAGTCATCGGCGAAACATCGCGGATCCTCGAGGCTGCGGGCCGGAAGCACGGATTTTCCCTGACCTGGGCCGATTATCCCTTCGGTGCGGACCACTACCTGAAGACAGGAGAAATCCTTCCCGCTTCCGCCCTGGAGGAAATGGGCTCCATGGACGCGCTGCTCCTCGGGGCGGTGGGTGACCCCCGCGTGAAACCGGGAATCCTCGAACGGGGGATCCTCCTCACCATACGGTTCCACTTCGACCAGTACGTGAATCTCCGGCCGGCGAAGAGTTATCCCCGGGTTCCCCTGCCCGTGGCGCCGAAGGGAGGAAAAGGCCTGGATACCCTCGTCGTCAGGGAGAACACCGAAGATTTCTACATCGGCATCGGAAGCAGGACGGACAAGGGGACGGCGGACTTCAGCCTGGACACGAAACGGGGGCTTTATTCCATCGAGGGGAACCTCAGGGGAAGCTTCTCCGGCGGCGTGGAAGGAGCCTTCCAGCTCGGGGTCGCCTCCGAGCCGGGCGTCCGCAGGGTGGTCGCCTACGGCTGCAGGGCTGCGAAGGCCCGGGGCGAGGACAAAATCACCCTGGCGTCGAAATCGAACGCCCTCCCCCAGATCTACGGCTTCTGGGAGGACATAGCCAAAGACGAGGCAGCCCGGCACGGCATGGGCCTCGGCATAGTGAACGCGGACGCCATGTGCTACCACCTGGTGCGCACCCCTGACCTCTACGGGGTGGTGGTGGCCCCCAACATGTTCGGCGACATCGTGAGCGATCTCCTCGCCGGGCTTGCCGGAGGCCTCGGAGTGGCGGCGGGCGCCGATATCGGCGACGGCCTGTCCATGTTCGAACCCATCCACGGGTCCGCGCCGGACATAGCCGGAACGGGAAAGGCAAACCCCATAGCCGCCATTCTAACGGGGGCCCTCCTGCTGGAGCATATCGGAGAAAGGACCGCCGCGAAAGCCGTGGAAGACGGCCTCACCGCTTTCCTCGCGGAAGCGGCGCCAGGAGACCTTCCCGTGGAATTCGGCGGCCAGGGGACGACCCGGGCCGTGGGCGAGACCATACTGAAACGGGTCCGGTGACGAAAAAAGGCCCGGGGCGGGTGTTTCCGCCCGGGCCTTACTCTTTTTTCCGTCAGCCCTTTATGCCGCCGACGATGTTCCTGCAGACTTCCGCGAAGACAAGGCTGTCGGTGCTGTAGGCGATGTAGGAGAATCCCTGTTCGATCCGCGCCTTCGCCTCCTCCACCGATCCCACGAAGATCCCGGCTGGCTTCCCCGCCCTTTTCGCCGCCGCCAGGGCCCTGGCCACCGCGTCGACCATCACGGGGTGATAAATCTGCCCCGGAATGCCGAACGACTGGGAGAGGTCGTAGGGACCGACGAAAACGACATCCACCCCGTCCACGGCGGCAATGCCGTCCAGGCACTCCAGGCCCTGCCGGTTTTCGCAGTGGACGATCACCAGGGTCTCCCGGTTGGCCTCCTCGAAGTACTCAGCCACGCCGGGAACGAAGCCGTACCGTGACGACCTGGTGAGGCACGCTCCCCGGTCGCCCTTCGGGAAATACTTGGCGGACCGCACCACGTTCTCCGCCGTTTCGGGGGAGTTCACCTGGGGCACCTGGATTCCAGCCGCTCCCACGTCGAGGGTGCGGAGGATGGTGGTGGCGGCCGTGTCGGTCACCCGGACGATGGGCACCATGCCCCGGAGCTCGGCCGCCCGGATCATGTGCTGGATGGATTCCGGGTTTCCGGGACCGTGTTCCGTGTCGATGATGCAGTAGTCGAACCCCGCGAGGCCCGCTATTTCCACGAGATCGGGGCAGTTGAGGGTGATGAAGGTCCCGAGCACGACCCTGCCCTCGGCAAGTTTCCGCTTCAGCTGGTTGATCACCTGGTATCCCTCCGTTGGGGAAATAATCGCTGTGCTTTTCCATTATATATCTTCCTGCCTGATTTGCCTGGTCAAATGAGCAGGTGCCGCAGGCAGCGCTCCCCCTGCCCGAGAATGCCTTCAGCGATGACCGTTTTACTCGACGATCCGTTTCTTCCCCCGGTATTTTTCCTCCAGGACGCTCGGCGGAATGTACTTCTCCTCCATTTGCCGGATTTCGTCCAGCCGGACCAGTTCGGCGAATTCCCTGAAGGTGAAGAGCCGGTCGAGATACCCGTCGGAGACACCCTCTTTTCGGATCCGCGACATCACCTCGAACATGCCCCTCGCGGCGGCAAACAGGGCCGACAGGGCGGGGACGATCATCTTGAAACCCATGGCCTCCGCTTCCTTCACGGGGACGAGGGGGGTCTTTCCTCCC